>JANPIQ010000379.1:0-51019 GCA_031425075.1 Sphingomonadales bacterium | reverse complement strand
GCCGACGGGGGCCGATGTCGAGCTGCTGCGTACGACCGTCGCGGTCCGGCTCAATCCCGATGGCAGCCTTGCTGGCGCGCCAAGTGTCGTCCAGCAAACCGGCATCAACGACTCAAACCGCGCCCAGGCGAGGCTCCATGCCGATCAGGCGATTAAGGCGGTTCGTCTCGCTGCCCCTTTCCAGCTTCCAGCGCAGTTCTACGATGCGTGGAAGGAAATCCGTCCGACATTCGATAGAAGGCTGTCCCAATGATCCGGTGTGCGATTGCCACTCTCCTGCTGTTCGTATCAGCCCCCCTAGCCGCGCAATTGTCGGTCGACGTCACCGATGAAAGCGGTTCCGATCTGAATATCGCGGTTCCTGCGATGCCGACGCCACAGAGCGCCTCGACGCCTGCGGGCACCACCGAGGCGCTGGGGCGGATGATTGCCGAAGTGATTGCGGCCAATCTGCGTGGCACCGGGCTGTTCAAGCCTGCGGGCCCGGGGGGGATCCGCGCGATCGCGATGGGCGAAGTGACGAGCCCGCAATATGAAGGCTGGACCGCGATGGGCGCATCGGCGCTGGTGCAGGGTTTTGTCCGCGTATCGGGGCCGGAGGAGTTGACCGTCGGCTGTTATCTCTACGATACCGCGCTCAAGACCGAGATGGTGCGGCTGGGCTTTGCGATCGCGCCAAGGGACTGGCGGCGCGCCGCGCACAAATGCGCCGATGCCATTTATTCGCGACTGTCGGGCGAAAAGCCGTTTTTCGACAGCCAGATCGCGTATATCGCCGAAAGCGGCCCGAAGAATGCCCGGATCAAGCGGCTGGCGATTATGGATTCGGACGGCGCCAACCACCGTTTCCTGACCAATGGGCAAACGATCGCGCTCACTCCGCGCTTTTCGCCCGATTACAAATCGATCTTATATCTCTCATACCTCAACAATCGTCCGCGCATCTTCGTTTATGATATTGCCAGCGCCCGCCAGAGGCTGGTCACCGAAAGCGCAAATGCCACCTTTGCGCCGCGCTGGTCGCCCGATGGAAAGACGATCCTTTATTCGATGGCGGTCGGTGGCAACACCGATATCTATTCGATCCTCGCAAGTGGCGGTACCGCTCGGCGGCTGACGAATACGCCGGGCATCGATATCGGCGGCAGCTTTTCACCCGATGGATCGAAGATCGTGTTTGAAAGCGATCGTTCGGGTGGGCAGCAGCTATATGTGATGAACGCTGACGGATCGGGACAGCAGCGGATCAGCTCGGGTGGCGGCCGCTACGCCACCCCCGAATGGAGCCCGCGCGGCGATCTGATCGCATTCACCAAGATTGCCGGCAATTTCCGCATCGGGGTGATGAACCCCGGTGGCGGCAGCGAACGACTGCTTACCGACAGCTGGCAGGATGAACAGCCGACATGGTCCCCCAATGGCCGCGTCATCCAGTTTTTCCGGACGAGTCAGGGCAGGAGTGGCAAGTCCGCCGTCTGGCAGGTTGATTTGACGGGGGTCAATGAACGGCGCATTCCCACGCCGCAGGAGGGATCCGATCCCGCCTGGGGCCCTATTCTCCCCTGACGTAAGGAGTGCTGTATGACAAACCGGAAGATTCTTCTGAGCGCTGCTATCACGCTGCTGGCGCTATCGGCCTGCGCCAAAAAGCGCGTCGATCTGCCGCCAGAACCTGTTGGCACCAATCCATCAGACACCAGCGGTGCTACAGGACTTGGCACAGCCGCGCCGGGCAGTCAGGAAGATTTCGTCACGTCGATTTCCTCGGATCGCATCTATTTCGATACCGACCGCTTCGATGTCGATGCAGAGGATCAGGCCACACTGCAAAGCCAGGCGCAATGGCTGGCGCGCTATCCACAGGTTCGCGTCACAATCGAAGGCCATGCCGACGAGCGCGGGACGCGCGAATATAATCTCGCATTGGGCGAGCGCCGCGCCAATTCAGCAAAAAATGCGCTGGCGTCATTGGGTGTCGATGCTTCGCGGATTTCGACGATCAGCTATGGCAAGGAGCGCCCCGATGCGTTGGGTTCGGACGAAGCGAGCTGGGCGCGCAACCGCCGCGCGGTGAGCATTACTGTGCGGTGATTCGGTCCTCCCTGGCACGGGCAGGGGGACCTTCTGTAGGCTGGTGGTGGGGCAGGTGGGGAGCGTGCATCAATGGCGGCGTTCGATCCAGCGGTTGACCCTCCACCAGCTTCATTGGTCCCCCTTCCCAGCTGGGGGAGGGGCCCTCGGGCAGCTAAACCCGCATCACCCAGCCGTGCGGATCGGGTGCCGCGCCACGCTGGATTGCGACCAGCCGGGCCTTCAGGCTCTGCGTCAATTGCCCCGGCCCGCCAGCGCCGATGGTGAAGCTGAAATCGGGCGAGGAGACCTTGCCGATTGGGGCTACAACCGCTGCTGTCCCGCAGGCAAAGGCCTCGACCAGACGTCCGCTCGCAGCGTTGGCCTGCCACTGGTCGATCGCATAGGGTTCTTCGCGAACCGCCAGGCCTTCCTCGCGGGCAAGCGCAATGATGCTGTCACGCGTCACGCCATGGAGGATGGTGTCCGAAAGCGGTGGCGTCTGGATGCTGCCATCGTCGAAAACGAAGAAGATGTTCATCCCGCCCAGTTCCTCGATCCAGCGGCGTTCGACCGAATCGAGAAAGATGACCTGGTCATGGCCCAAAGTCATTGCCTCGCCGGTCGGCACAAGGCTCGCTGCATAATTGCCGCCGCATTTTGCCGCGCCGGTGCCGCCGCGTGCTGCACGCGTGTAATCCTGCGACACCCAGAGCGAGACTGCCTGTGCACCGCTCTTAAAATAATTGCCGCTTGCCACCGCGATGACGACGAAAAGATATTCCTTCGAGGGCCGCACGCCGAGGAACGCCTCGGTCGCGATCATGAAGGGGCGGAGATAAAGCGATCCGCCTTCGACCGATGGAAACCAGTCACGGTCGGTTTTGATCAACGTTCTACACGCCGCCACAAAGACGTCCTCGGGCAGTTCGGGCATCGCCAGCCGCTTTGCGGAGGCATTGAAACGCCGCGCATTGGCATCGGGACGGAACAGCGCCATTGCGCCATCTTCGAGCCGGTATGCCTTCAGCCCTTCGAAAATCTCTTGCGCATAATGGAGGACGGCGGCCGCGGGATCCAGCGCGATGGGGCCGCGCGGACCGATCTTCGCATCATGCCAGCCCTTGTCCTCGCTCCACGCGATCGTCACCATATGATCGGTGAACGCCTTGCCAAAGCCGGGATCGGTGATAGCTGCGGTCCGCGTATCGAGCGCAACAGGGCAAGGGTGGGGGGCGGTCGCGAAATCGAGCATGGCGTTGCGGTTAAGCGGCACCCTGTCAAAGGTCAATCAGCGCCCCGTGCTGCAACCGCCAGATCGGAATTGCGCTTTGTTGCCGCCCTGAGCGTGTCGGCCATCAGCCGCATGAGCGCGGAGTCTGTGTCGAGCACATCCAATCCTTCGCGCGTCGACCCGCCGGGGCTCGCCACGCGATCGGCGAGCACTCCGGGGGTTTCATCTGATGCTGCCGCAAGCAGCGCCGCTCCCTCGACCGTCGCGGTTGCCAGCCGCAGCGCCTGATCGGCAGACAGCCCAAGGGCCGCCCCGCCTGCTGCCAGCGCATCGATGAAGCGGTAAACGAACGCTGGCCCCGAACCCGACAGTGCTGTCACCGCATCGAACAGCGCTTCATCGGCAATCCATTCGGCCAACCCCAGCCGCGCCATCAGCGCAGTAGTCGCAGCATCTTCAGCACCATGAAGCGCAAGCACGCCCTTGCCGATCGCAGCGGGCGTATTGGGCATCACGCGGACAATGCTGCCGGCACCAGCGAACGCCGCTTTGAGTGTCGAAATCTCGACGCCCGCGAGGATCGAAAGCAATGTCGTTCGCCGTCCGATAAGAGGTGCCAGGCTGGGCGCAACGCCCCGAAAACTCTGCGGCTTGATCGCAAGCAGCATCGTTTCAGGCTGCCCTTCAGGGGCATCGGCCAGCCATGCGACGCCCTCAGGGAGTGGAGGTCTTGCAGGGTCGACAACGAGAAATCGAGAAGGCGTCAGCCCGCTCGCGATCCAGCCGCGCAGCATGGCGCCGCCCATGTTCCCGCATCCGATCAGCCAGAACGCCCGCGCCGCGGCGCCGGAATCGCTCACGCCTCGCCCTGCGTTTCGACCATGGCAGCCGCAATCGCTTCGGCAGGCGTCTTGCCGCCCCACAACACGAACTGAAAAACCGGATAGAACCGGTCGATTTCGCCAACTGCGGCATCGATCAGCGCATCGGCCTGATCGAGCGTGAGGCTGGGTTCGTCGACACCGTCGAGCAACGCGGCGTGGCGAAAGACCACCGCGCCTCCAGCCGACCAGAGTTCGAAATGTCCAAGCCAGAGCTGTTCGTTGATCAACCCGATCGTTTCGTAGATCGCGCCGAACTGACCATCGGGAATCTTAATATCGGGAAAGCCGATGAACTGCAGCACGCGATCGTCATCGCGCCAGACGCCGCGCAATTCATAAGGACCCCAGCTACCATCGCACGCTGCGACGATTTCATCATCGCCCAGCCGTTCGTGCGACCAGCCATGCGCGTCATACCATGATTCAAGCGTGTCGATCGGCGACGCGCCATCATCGTCCTGGGTCAGTTCGTCGTACGTCATGCCACTGCATCTTGCGCTGGAATGCCCTGCAGCATCAAGACTTGGTGCAACAAAGCTGTGGATTAACCTTCAATCTTTGGTGTTTGGGCCGTTTTGTTCGCCTGGGCTTCGAGGGCATCGAGCCGAAGCCTGAGCGCATCGGCTTCATCGCGTGCGGCCGCTGCCATCGCCTTGACCGCCTCGAACTCGTCGCGAGACACAAAATCGAGCCCGCCGATCCATTCGCGCGCGCGTTCGCGCGTTGCGGATTCGGCTTCACGCCCCACGCCTGCCAGCGTTCCGGCGGCACCGTTAACCAGCTTCGAAAGGTCGGCAAAGAAACGGTTTTCAGTTTGCATCGTTTTGATCCTCGATGGTGTCAATCTGCAAATGGGGAGCATTGCGGCCATTCGCAACCCGTTTACCTCATCTTGAGACGCGCCCGATAAGCAGCTAGGCGCGCCATTGCACCTCGGGAGCTTCGTGTTCGTGACAAGTCTCATCACCGGAGCCGCCGGGTTTATCGGCTTTCATCTGGCAAACCGCCTTCTCGATTCAGGCGAGCCGGTGATCGGCATCGATAACCTCAACGATTATTACAGTCCGCAGCTCAAGCGCGATCGGATCGCCGATCTGAAGGCCCGCCACGGCAATGGCTTCAGTTTCATCGAGGTTGATTTTGCCGATCACGTCGCGCTCGATGCGGCGCTTGCCCCGCACGGGTTCGACCGGATCGCGCATCTGGGCGCACAGGCAGGCGTACGCTATTCGCTCGAAAATCCGCGCGCTTATGTCCAGTCGAACCTAGTCGGCCATCTCAACCTGCTCGAAGTGGCACGCGGACGGCAGGTGCCAATGGTCTATGCCTCATCGTCATCGGTCTATGGCGGCAACGACACTTTGCCATTCCGGGTCGAGGATCGCGTCGATCATCCACTGTCGCTCTATGCCGCGACCAAGAAAGCCGACGAGCTGATGAGTGAGACGTACGCGCATCTCTATCGGCTGCCGGTGACAGGGTTGCGCTTCTTCACTGTTTACGGCCCATGGGGGCGGCCCGATATGGCGATGTGGCTGTTCACCAAGGCAATCCTGGAAGGCCATCCGATCAACGTGTTCAACAGCGGCGATATGCGGCGCGATTTCACCTATATCGATGATATCGTATCGGGCGTCGTCGCGTGCATGGACAATCCGCCGCCAGACGATGGCGCGGTGAAGGCAGGCGGCAGCGTCGGCCCGCACCGGCTTTACAATATCGGCAACCATCGGTCCGAAGCGCTTGAGGACATGATCGCGCTGATCGAAGCCGCATGCGGGCGGAAAGCCGAACGCAATCTGCTCCCCATGCAGCCCGGCGATGTCAAGGAAACCTATGCCGATATCGACGCGATCGCGGGCGATCTCGGTTTTGCCCCCGCCACGACAATCGCCGACGGCGTGCCACGCTTTGTCGACTGGTATCGGCGGTATCATGGGGTGTGACTGACATGCGTATCGTAGTCATCGGGCTGGGCTATGTCGGGCTGCCGCTTGCGGTGCAGCTGGCGAAACATTTCGAGACCTGGGGGCTCGACATAAATGCCGCGCGGATTGCCGAGCTTCAAAGCGGGTTCGACCGCACCGACGAAATCGACCGTGATCAGCTAGAGGCCTCGACGCTTCGCGTGACGACAAGTGCCGCTGATTGCCCGCCCGCCGATGCCTATATTGTCACCGTCCCGACCCCGATTGATGCGGCCAACCGGCCCGATCTGGGCCCTGTAATCGGCGCGACGACGATGGTCGCAAGGATGATCGACCCGGCGCGCGTTCCGGTGATCGTCTACGAAAGCACCGTCTATCCGGGAGTGACCGAGGACATCTGCGGCCCGATGATTGCGGAACTGGCCGGATTGACACGCGGGCGCGATTTCACGCTCGGCTATTCGCCCGAACGGATCAATCCCGGTGATCGCGAACACACGGTCGATAAAATCACCAAGGTGATTGCCGGAGAGAGTGCCGAAGTCACCGAAACGCTCGCGACGATCTATGGCGCGGTCACGACTGGCGGCGTGTTCCGGGCGGCATCGATCAAGGCGGCTGAAGCCGCCAAGGTCATCGAAAACGCGCAGCGCGATATCAACATCGCCTTCATGAACGAAGTGACGCAGATTTTCGCAAAACTTGACCTGTCGATCTGGGACGTGCTCGATGCGGCGCGGACCAAGTGGAACTTCCTGCCGTTCACTCCAGGCCTTGTCGGCGGCCACTGTATCGGGGTCGATCCCTATTATCTCAGCGAATGTGCCGAGCGGCTGGGCCATCATCCCGAAGTGATTCTGGCAGGGCGCGCGATCAACGACACGATGGGGAGCTGGGTTGCCGACCGCATTCATGAACGCCGTAGCAGCGTGCAAAGCGATATCCTGGTGCTCGGGCTGACGTTCAAGGAAAACGTCCCCGACCTACGCAATTCCAAAGTCGCAGACGTCATTGCGCGCCTTGAATGGCTGGGTCACCGGGTGACCGTTCATGACCCGCTCGCCGATCCCGATGAAGCGCGGCACGAGTATGGGCTGACGATCGATCCGCTCGCGCTGGCGGCGCAGTATGACGTTGTGGTGGGTGCAGTGGCGCATCGCGACTATGCAATGCTCGATCCGGTACCCCTCCTGAAACAGGGCGGATTGCTCGCCGATCTCAAACGGATCTGGCCGAATTCAGCGCGCGATGCGTTGTTGAGCTATTGGACGCTTTAGGCATGATGTGGCGCTGGTAGTGACACGGTAAGAGTTCGCGCAAAGGCGCAAAGACCGCGATTGAGGATCCTCGCCCCTGCGCGACATACAACGTACACTGCCCGACGCGGCTTAGCCGCGCCGTCGATCAACACCTGCGGGTCGTCGGCCGGGCTTGCGCGTGTGCGGATTAGCCCTGGCTAATCCGGTCCGCGCAGCGCCTCAGATCGCGCCAACTGCGCGGCCCGCCGCTTCGAATTTTTCGAGCACGGTCGCGATTTGCGCACTTGTATGTTCGGCTGACAGCGAACAGCGCAGCAGGAACACGCCTGCAGGGGTCGCAGGCGGCCGCGCGACGTTCACATAGACACCGAGTTCGAGCATCATGTTCCAGATCGCGATGGCCTGATCCTGATCACCAAGCAGCACCGACACGATCCCGCTTTGAGGCGTGTCGGTACCGAGCCGGAAGCCGAGCGCGCTCATGCCACCATGGAACTGGCGGATATTGTCCCACAGCCGGGCGCGCTTGTCGTGCGCGTGCATCAGCTTGCGGATCGACGTCGCTGCCGTTGCGACAACGCTTGGCGGCAGCGATGCGGTGTAGACATAGGGCCGGCAGACCAGCCGCAAAATCTCGAAACTTGGATGGTCCGAAACCACGAACCCGCCCACCGTGCCAACGCTTTTCGAAAACGTGCCGACGACGAAATCGACCTGACCGCCGAGCCCGAGTTCCTCATAAACGCCGCGGCCATTTTCGCCGAAAAAGCCCATCGAATGCGCTTCGTCAACCAGCACCATCGCGTCTGCCTTTTTGGCGACTGCGACCATTTCGGCAAGCGGTGCGACATCGCCGAGCATCGAATAAACGCCTTCGAGGATCACCAGCTTGTGCGCATCGGCAGGCAGGCGGCCGAGCCGCTTTTCGAGATCCTCGACCGAATTATGGCGGAACCGCACCACTTCGGCATTGCCCAGAAAACAGCCGTCATAGATCGACGCATGGCTGTCGGCATCGAGGACGATGTAATCGCCCTTGCCCGCAATCGTCGATACGAACCCCAGATTGGCCTGGTATCCGGTCGAAAATATCATCGCGGACCGGGTGCCGTAAAATTCCTTCAATGCCTCTTCGGCATCGGCATGGCCGGTAAAAGTGCCATTGAGGCAACGGCTGCCATTGGTGCCGCTGCCATAGGTCTGCATCGCTTCGACACCTGCCGCAATGACGTCCGCGTCGAATGTCATCCCCATATAATTATAGGTGCCTAGCAGGATCGTCTCCTTGCCCGCGATCACGGCCTGTGTCGGCGATGTCACCTGGTCCATCACCACGCCGATCGGATCGCGCGATCCGGCAGCAAGGAGGGCGGCCTTTTGTTCGATCAGACTGTCGAACTTCGAAAACAAGTCGCTCATGCGGCGCTGAGCTTTGCAACGGCATCGACGAGCTGGCCAACGGTTTCGATTTCGGCCTGCATGTTCATCGTGATCATGACATCGAATTCATCTTCGACTGCCGCGACGAAATCCATCACGGTCAGGCTGTCCCATTCGAGATCGCCCTGGAATGTCGTGCTTTCCGAAAGTGCGACGCCCTTGGTGTTGAACGGTTCGATCTGCGCCGCAATGCGATCGAACATCGATTGTCTGTCTGTCATCACAAATCCTTAACCGCAGGGCGGGCCGTTGCCAACCTGTTTGCGGCGACATGACGGCAGCATGGCATCCTCCCCATTTTGCTTGAAATGGGAGGGTGTGAGCAGCACTTGGCAGCAGGAAGGTGTCATGCCAATGTCACACATGTCGAAGGGGAACGAACATATGGCCGACGAAGAGCCCAAACCGCCGCGCCGCTTGTCGCCCAATGCGATCCACCTTGTCCGCACGACGCAGCAGATCAATATCACTCTTTCGCAGATGGCCGATCAGAAAGCGTCGATCCTGATGGGGGCGACATTCGTGGTCTTCACGATTTCGGTCAGCCAGGCGTCGCAGCGCGGATTAACGATCTCGCTGTCAGTCTTGATCCTGTTCGCATTTTTTTCCGCGATGCTTGCCGTGTTCGCGATCATGCCATCGGTTCGGCCCAAATCGGATCTGCCGCGCAACGTGTTGTTTTTCGGCTGGTTCACGCAAATGTCCGAAGACGCCTATGTGGATGAAGTGCTCGACGATCTGGCGACCGACGAGATCATCTACCGCACGATGCTGCGCGATATCTACCAGAACGGACAAGTTCTCCAGCACAAGAAGTACAAGTTTCTCGGCTGGGCGTACCGCGTGTTCCTGCTGGGGCTGTCGCTGACCTTGTTGTGCCTGATCCTCGAAGCGACGGGGGTGATCTAACGGCACTGGTCGTCACTTGGACCCGCTCATCCCGATGCGCCGTTGAGCTTGTCGACACGGCGTCTCGAAGGACGGTGCATTGCGGTGTTTCAAGACGCGTCTTCGAAAAGCTCCCTTTTCACCATGAGCGGTTTTGGGTTGACAGATTCACAGCCAGCCGACGCTGCGATACCAACTGGCTGTTTGGCGTAGGCCGTCGCGCGTATCGATCTGCGGCGTCCACAGCGTTTCGGGCGGCCGTGCAGCTGGATCGATCACCCAATCAGGATGGCAGAAATAAGCGGCGCGGTCGGCGGTCAGTTTGGCGTTGTCGCCCCTGAACAAGCGGTCGATCTTTGCACCGTACCCGATCAGTGTCGCGGGCAATGGGAGCAGCAGCGCTTTGCGGCCGACCGCATCGGCAATGGCGCGCGCATAGTCGGTGTGGCTCCAGCCCCCCTCGCGCCCGTCATCGGCTTCGAAGATTCTGCCACTTGCTGCACTAGGTGGAACCAGCGCCAGCAGCAGCTGCCCCAGATCGTCGACATGGAGCAGTGACAGCCGCCCGGCCGGTGGCAACGGCATCACGCCAAGCCGCGCGGCCTTGAACAGATCGAGCTGATCGTGGTCGCCAGGTCCGTAGATGCCGGGAGGGCGCACCATCACCCAGTCGAGCCCGCTGGCCCGTACGGCGTCCTCTGCCCCCGCTTTCGACCAGCCATAGTCCGACAATCCGGGCTCACGCGCGGCAAGCGATGAGACATGGACGAAGCGGCCGGCTCCGGCTGTGGTTGCGGCTTCGGCTACGGCCTTGGTGCCTGCAATATTGGCGGCGGCAAAGCCTGCGCGATCGCGCGCACTGACCGCGCCTGCAATGTGGATGACGGTATCGACGCCAGTAACAAGCGCCGCAAGACACTGGGCGTCATCCAGGCTGCCTCCGATCCATTCGATCCCATAGCGCGCTGATTGCGGCGATCGCGCGAGCGCTTTGACCAACCACCCCGCGGCAATCGCCAGATCGATGAAGCGTTTGCCGACAAACCCCGTCCCGCCGGTGACGGCGAGCGTGCCGATCACAACAGCACCATCTGGTCGCGATGGACAAGGCTGCTGCGGGGCGCATAGCCGAGGATCGCCGCCAGCGCATCACTGCGCTTGCCCGCGATCCGCGCTGCATCTTCGGCATCATATTCGGAGAGGCCGCGGGCGATTGCAGTGCCGTTCGGCCCCAGAATGTCGATCACGTCGCCGCGCGCAAAACTGCCGGTCACATGCGTTGCCCCTGCTGGCAGCAGGCTTGCGCCCTTGCCAAGTGCCGTCGCTGCCCCGGCATCGACACTGACTGCGCCACGCACCTTGATCCGACCGGCGAGCCAGGCCTTGCGCCCGGTCGCCTGGCCGTCTGCTGCAAAAACTGTGCCGCAGCCGCCAGCAGCAAGCCGGGCCAGCGGATGATCGTGCAGCCCTGAAACGATCACGAGTTCGGCCCCGGCACGCGCGGCGATCCGTGCGGCTTCGAGTTTGGAAGCCATGCCCCCCGATCCCATTCCCGATCCCGAACCGCGCCCGGCAAGCGCCATCACCCTGGCATCGATCCGTTCAACCCGGTCAATCGGTATCGCCGAGGCATCGCGCGCCGGATCGGCAGTGTAGAGACCATCGACATCGGAAAGCAGGATCACCCGCGCAGCGCCCGCCGCCTGCGCCACGCGCGCCGCCAGCCGGTCATTATCGCCAAAGCGGATTTCTGCCGTTGCGACCGAATCATTCTCATTGATCACCGGCACGACGCCCAGTGACATCAGACGGTCGAGCGTTGCGCGGGCATTAAGGTATCGCCGCCTGTCCTCGAGATCGTCTAGCGTCAGCAGTATCTGCGCCGCCGTCACCCCCTTGTCGGCAAGCAATTCGGCCCAGACTTGCGAAAGCGCGATCTGTCCGACTGCCGCTGCTGCCTGCGCATCTTCAAGGCTTGCGCGTCCGCCCTTGGCCAGTCCCAGCCGCCGCGCACCCAGTGCAATGGCACCCGACGAAACGATTGCCACCTGATCGCCGCGCGCCTGAAGTGCGGCAACGTCCTCCACCAGCGTCGCCAGCCACTCACGCCGCACCTGCCCCTGAGCGTCGACAAGCAGCGCGGAGCCGACCTTGACGATGATGCGCGAATGCGGGGAGGCGGCCATGACATGCGGTTAGCCGGGGCGGGACTTCAGGGCAAATCGAGCCAAATCTGGCTAGCAGTGCGGTAAGGCGCGCAACCTTTCCATCGATCATGTGTTGTCTGCGAATGACCCGAACCAAACAATCCCGTGCCTTCCTTTGGGGAGGCGGCATCGCCACCGCGCTGGCTGCCAGCTACGCCTTCAATCGCTGGTCGGCAGCGCGTGCCGAGGCGCAAACGCCGCCGCCCGGCAATTTCGTTACTGTTGACGGCGTGCGGCTTCATTATGTCGAACGCGGTACCGGCACACCGATCGTGCTGATTCATGGCAGCGGATCGCTGGTGCAGGATTTTATCGTCAGCGGGCTATTCGATGCGCTGGCCGAAAATCACCGCGTCATAGCCTTTGATCGGCCAGGTTATGGATGGTCGACGCGGCCGCGCGGGGAAGATTGGCCGCCCGAACGCCAAGCCGATCTGATGGTTGCGGCTTGTGCGGAGATCGGGGCGGACATGCCGATCGTGGTCGGCCATAGCTGGGGCACGCTGCCGGCGATCGCCTGGGCGCTCGACCACCCCGGCACGATCGCAGGGCTGGTTTTGATTTCGGGTTATTATTATCCGACGCCGCGTCCCGACGCGGTGTTGACCGGCATCGCGGCGCTGCCGGTGATCGGCGATCTGCTGACGCACACGATTCTGCCCCTGCAGATGCGGATCACAGGGCCTCTGGGGTTGAAGATGATCTTTTCTCCCGATGCCGTCCCTGAAGGCTTTACCGATGCCATGCCGACCGGATTGATGCTGAGACCCTCGCAGCTCCACGCCACGAATGCCGATAGCGGGGAAATGCCGATCGCGGCCGCGCGGCTGGCCGCGCGCTATCCCGAATTGACGCTGCCGATGACGATCATCTGGGGAGACGGCGACAAGCTGGTCGGGCAGGAAGGCCAGTCGCAGAGGCTCGCCGAAAGCCTGCCGCATGCGTCAGCGCTCGGGATGGCCAATGCCGGGCATATGCTCCACCACATCCAGACCGAAGAGGTCGTAAGTGCCGTCACCAATCTGATGCTCAGGGTGTAGGTTGCGGCCCGGCCGGCCGATCACCGCAGTTTGGCGATCTCCAGACCGTCGGCCTTGGCACGGTCCTTCACCGATTCCTCGCTGCGCGTCATCGCCTTGGCAATGCTCTTAAGTGGCATGCCCTTTTTCGCCAACGTGTGCAGCTTGGCGATTTCGGCACTTGTCCAGGGCTGCCGGTGGCGTTCGAAGCGGTCGTTTGCGGCCATCAGAACAGTCCTTCGATTGCGCCGTCGGCATTAAGCCGGATGGCTTCGGCTGCGGGAACGCGCGGCAAGCCGGGCATCGTCATGATCTCTCCACATACTGCGACGACAAAGCCGGCGCCTGCCGAAAGCCGCACTTCGCGCACCGGCAGGATATGGTCCACAGGTGCTCCGAGCAGTGCCGGGTCGGCTGAAAAGCTGTACTGCGTTTTGGCGATGCAGACGGGAAGATTGCCATGGCCTGTCTCTTCCCAGCGCTTCAGCTGTGCGCGGACGCTGGGATCGGCGACAACGCCACCGGCGCGGTAGATGCGGGTGGCGACGGTTTCGATCTTGTCGAACAGCGGCAGATCGTCATCGTAAAGCGGCGCGAACTGTGCGCTGCCTGAGTCGGCGAGCGCTGCCACCGCCCCGGCAAGATCGACCGCGCCCGCTCCGCCTTGCGCCCAATGGCGGCAGACGATCGCCTGTGTGCCATGCGCCTTTGCAACGTCTGCAATAACCTCGATTTCGGCATCGGTATCGGTCACGAAATGGTTAACCGCAACGACGGCGGGAACTCCGAACTGCCGGACATTTTCGATATGGCGGATGAGATTGACCGCACCGCGCCGCACTGCGTCGGCATCCTCGCTCGCAAGATCGGCTTTGGCCACGCCGCCGTTCATCTTGAGCGCGCGGACCGTCGCGACGATCACCGCTGCATCGGGATGAAGCCCCGCTCGGCGGCATTTGATGTCGAAGAATTTCTCCGCTCCCAGATCGGCGCCGAACCCGGCTTCGGTCACGACATAATCGGCAAGGCTAAGTGCTGCGCGCGTCGCGATCACCGAATTGCAGCCATGCGCGATATTGGCGAATGGCCCGCCATGGATCAGCGCCGGATTGCCGCCGAGCGTCTGGACTAGGTTGGGACGCATCGCCTGCGCCAGCAGCACCGCCATTGCGCCATCGGCCTTCAGGTCGCGTGCGGTGATGGCGCGGCGATCGCGCGCATAGCCGATCACGATCCGCCCCAGCCGCGCTTCGAGATCCTGACTATTGGTGGCCAGACACAGGATCGCCATGACTTCGGATGCAACGGTGATGTCGAACCCGCTTTCGCGCGGATATCCGTTCTTCACCCCGCCCAGCGACTGCGTGACGTCGCGCAGCGCCCGGTCGTTTATGTCCATCGCCCGGCGCCAGACGATCCGGCGGATATCGATATCGAGAGCGTTGCCCCAGTAAATATGGTTGTCGATCATCGCGGCGAGCAGATTGTGCGCCGATGTGATCGCGTGGAAATCGCCGGTGAAGTGCAGGTTGATGTCGTCCATCGGCACCACCTGCGCATAGCCGCCACCGGTCGCCCCGCCCTTTGTGCCAAAGCACGGGCCAAGCGATGGCTCGCGCAAGGCAAGCATCGTCTTGCGGCCCGTCAGATTGAGCGCGTCGGCAAGCCCGACCGAAGTCGTCGTCTTGCCCTCGCCCGCAGGCGTCGGGTTGATCGCGGTGACGAGGATCAGCTTGCCGGTCTTGCCGCTTGGCGGGATCGCCGCAAGGTCGATCTTGGCCTTGTGGCGGCCATAGGGCTCGACGGCTTCGGCGGGGATGCCGGCCTTTGCCGCAATCTTGGCAATTGGCAGCAACGTCGCGGCGCGCGCTATCTCGATATCGGTCGGCACCGGTGCGTCAGTCGCGCGCAAAAATTTCGGTATGCGGCAGCACCAGCTTGACCGAGGGAAGCTCGATATCGTGCGGCTGTGCAAACAGATCGTCACGCCAAGACGTAGGCCCCAGCCGCTGGACGACACGGGTCAGTTCCGCAACCGGATCCACAAGGACGATCGTTTCGACACTCACCAGCTTTCGATATTCTCCGAGTTTGCTTCGGTGATCGTCCCGCTCTGTGCTCGATGACGAAATCTCGAATATTATGGTCGGATCGCGAAATCTGCGCTCGGCAAGCACCGCGTCGGTCCACTCTCGATTGCAGTAGACCGCAACGTCAGGATAGCGCAGATCGTTCTGACCGATTTCAAGGCCCATATCGCAGCCGAAGGGAATACAGCCCGATCCCCGCAATGATCGACGGAGAAATGCGAGGATGTTGCCAGCCACAAGTGCATGCGCGCCGCTGCCACCTGCCATCATTCGAATGATACCATCGACAAGCTCGAACTTCTTGTCGCTCGGAAAATCAATCGACAGGAAATCATCGACCGTCATTGGAACGAATTTGGGATCGTGTCGCATGCGGCCAGCCTAGCAGATGGTGCAGAAAGCACCAAGCGGCATCAGATTGGCGACCACGCCTTCTCAGGCTCGGGCGCGCCTTCGGCATCGGCGATATCGCCCAGCACCGCGCGGGCAAGCCGGGCAAGTGCCACATCGACGCCATCGCCGCTGGCGCCTGAGATCATCAGCACTTCATGCCCCGATGCCCGCTTTAACCGGTCGCGCTGCTTCTTTGCCTCGGCAGGCGTCACGGCATCGATCTTGTTGAGCGCAATGACCTCGGCTTTGTTTTCGAGACCTGCATCATAATTGGTGATTTCGCGACGCACCGTACGCCAGGCGGCAAGCGGGTCGTCCCCTGTCGCATCGACGAGGTGAAGCAGCACGCGGCAGCGTTCGATATGACCGAGGAAGCGGTCGCCGATCCCCGCACCCTCCGCGGCACCCTCGATCAGCCCGGGGATGTCGGCGATGACGAATTCGCGACCCTTATAGCTTGCGACGCCAAGCTGCGGTCGCGTCGTCGTAAAGGCATAGGCGCCAACCTTGGCATTGGCGTTGGTCACGGCGTTGATGAAGGTCGATTTGCCCGCATTGGGCAGGCCGAGCAGCCCGGCATCGGCCAGCAGTTTCAAACGCAGCCAGACCCACATTTCTTCGCCAGGCCAGCCGGTGCCATGCTGGCGCGGGGCGCGGTTGGTCGAGGTTTTGTAACTCGCATTGCCGCGCCCGCCATCGCCGCCGCGCAGGAATACGCGGCGTTCGCCTGCGCGAGTGAAATCGGCAAGAACGCTGTCCTTGTCGTCGGAAATGATTTGCGTGCCGATTGGCACCTTAATGACCAGATCGTCGCCGCCAGCGCCGGTCCGGTTGCGTCCCGCCCCGCCATGCCCGCGCGGTGCCCGGAAATGCTGGGTGTAGCGAAAGTCGATCAGCGTGTTGAGCCCTTCGACCGCTTCGATGATGATATCGCCGCCCTTGCCGCCATTGCCGCCATCGGGCCCGCCATATTCGACGAACTTCTCGCGCCGAAAACTTACAGCGCCCTGGCCGCCGTCGCCGGATTTCATAAAAACTTTGGCTTGATCGAGAAAATGCATCGCAGCGCCTTAGGCGCAATGTGGATGGCGCGATAGCCGAGTGCGCTCTGTCACGTGCGCGTCTTTGCTTTTGTGTATCGCGATGCCTAGGATGGCAGCGACGCCTGTGGGATGATGCATGAGCACATACAGCCTAATGCTGGAAAAATTCGGCCTGCATTTTTCCGATGACGCGTATGAAAGCGCGTTTGTCGACATCAACATTCGCGGCTGGGCGATTGTATCACAGCTGTTTCTGCTGATCGGCGGCGCGTATTTCTTCATTTTTTCGATCTGGGATCTGATGCTTGATCCTGTTGGTGGCCAAACCGCGCTCATCATCCGCGGGCTGTTCATCATGCCGATGTTTTTCGGCTTCGCAGCCATACTGCTCACCGATTTCGGGAAGCGCTACATCGAAGTCGTATTGCTGAGCGCGCTTTCAACCGGGCTGCTCGGTGGCATCGGCATCTACACCGCAATCGATCATGGCTTCGATTACGCAGCATTGCTGTTCGTGCTGCTCATCATGGGGGTGACCGCCGCGATGCCGATCCGGGCGAGGTACCTGATCCCTGCATCGCTTATCTATTTAGGTGTGGCGCTGTTGGGCCATGCGATTGCGGGCAACGCGCGGCCCAATATGCTGCTGATCAATTTCCTTGCGATTGCGTGCGCAATTTCGCTTGGCTCGATGTCGGTCGTTGTTCGTGAACGCGCGGCGCGGCAGCAATTCCTCACCGACCGCGAACTCGATGCGGCCCGCGCGCGCGTCGATGAGCTCCTCTATTCGATCCTCCCGCGCGATATTGTCGAACGCATCCAGTCGGGCGAAAGCGATATTGCCGAAACACTGGGCGAAGTGACGATCGTCTTTGCCGATCTGGCAGGCTTCACCGAATTGTCGCGCAAACTCTCGCCAAGCGATCTGGTGAAAATGCTCGCCAAGCTGTTTTCGGCGTTCGACAGGGAGGCCGAACGCTATGGGATCGACCGGATCAAGACGATCGGTGATGCCTATATGGCGATTTCGGGGATCAGCCGCGCGGTCAGCCGTGATCATGTTGAGGATGCCGCCGATTTCGCGATCGCGGTGCAGGCAGCGGTTCACCGCATCCAGCGCGAAACAGGGTATGAGATCGACGTGCGGATCGGCCTTCACGTCGGCCCGGTGGTGGCGGGCGTGATCGGCAGGCGGCGGCCCGCGTTCGATTGCTGGGGCGAATCGGTCAATCTTGCCAGCCGTCTTGAAAGCAATGCGCCGCGCGGCGGTATCCTGATTTCGGATTCGGTCTATAAACGGCTGCGCGAACGCTTTGATGTCGAGCCAGTCGATCCGATCCACCTGAAGGGCATCGGTTTGACCAAAGCGTTCGTGCTGCGATCACGCATGGTTGAAAAAACCGCGCTCCGCCTCGTCAGTTAAGCCCCTTGGCACGGCCCCGGCCTACCCACATCGCGAGCAACGCCGCCAAGCCGAAACTGCTCAGCGCCATCACCGAAATCGACGCATCGACTTGCGCCGGTTTGGGGCCGAACCAGTCGAATAGCTGAACGATGAACAGGAACAGCACCAATGCGGGCACCGCCAGCGTCGTCTTCACCGCGGGCCGTCGCGCGGTGTAATACCAGAGCGCGCCGAAGGTTAGCGCAAGTTCGAGCGGCATCGCGATCTTGGGATAGTTCCACAGCGCAAACCCCAGCTTCGGCGGCTGGCCGAAAAGCGTCAGGTCGGGCGCATGGACAATCAGATCGACAAACCAGTGCGATACCACCACGCCGCCTGCGATCAGCGCGGGCGTCCAGTTCCTCAGCCATAGCCAGATGATCGCTGCGAACGCCGCGCCCCAGATCATGCTGCCAAGCAGGCTGTGCGTATAGGGCATGTGATACAGGTCCATCGGGTTCATCGCGGTGGTGCCCAGCGCGAAACGCATCTTTTCGATGCCCAGCGGAAGAAGCACGAAAAAGCCGATATCGACCAGCTGCGCTGCCACGAACAGCGTCCCCAGCCGCGGGGCCTTGGGGTGTGCAGCGGCAATCAGTGCGGGCGCATAATGGCCGATGAACATCAAACTCTCCCTCGGCACGTAAGGTGCCTGTGCCAAACACTCCGCCGTTCCTGAGCGCAGTCGAGGGCCAGGTTCGAGTGAAGCCAAGAACCTTTCGGGCGGCGGCAAAAGCATCTCGCCTTCGCTTGATACAAACCTTCGACTTCGCTCAGGCGGGCGGGTCGTTTTAGACGAGAGTTGGTCCATTGCAATCATGGGAACTTGGGACGCATATGATCGCCATGAAAATCATGCTTGCAGGTGCCACTGGACTGGTCGGCGGACTGCTGGTTCCCAAACTGGCAGGGCACGAGGTGACTCTGATCGGTCGCCGTCGGGTTGAAGCGAGTAACCACCAATTGATCGGCGAAGCAGGCGATTGGCCCGCATTGATGGTGGGCCACAGCTTCGACATCGCGATCTCTACGCTCGGCACCACGCAGAAGATTGCGGGCAGCCAAGCAGCTTTTGCTGCGATAGACAGGGACGCGGTCGTGGCATTCGCCCGGGCCGCCAAAAGCTGCGGTTCGCGGCAATGCATAGCGGTGTCCTCGGTCAACGCACGATCGGGGGCGTCGAACTTTTACATGCGGACAAAGGGCGAGGCCGAAGACGGGCTACGCGGCTGCGGCTTCGAACGGCTCGACCTGATCCGCCCGGGGCTCTTGCGCGGCAACCGTCAGGGTCCACCGCGCAGCCTTGAAGGCGTGGCGATTGCCGTCAGCGCGCTAACCGACCTGCTGACACCCCAAAGCCTCGATCACTATCGCTCAGTCGCGGCCGATGACGTGGCGAAGGCGATTGCTGCCTTATGCGGAACGGCAGGGCAGGGGGTGCACATTCATCACAACCGCGACGTGTGGGATTTGGCGGGTCGCTCATTCAACTGACCACAGCTTAATCCGCTTATCCTGAGGAGCGACTGAGCAAAGTCGAAGGCGCATCTCTAAGGACTGGTGTCAGGTGGTTCGACACGGGTCATCGACAAGCTCAGCCCCTCCTCACCATGATCGGGGTTTGGCGCGGTTCTTGTCTGGCGCTAACTCCGCGCGCGCAAATCCGCCACGCACCGCGCGGCAGTCTGCCCATCCCAATATTCTGGCCGGGGACGCTGAGACTTGGGCCGTGCCAATGCCGCTTCGAGGTCGGCCAGCAACGCTGCCGGCGTCGAAAGCTGGTTGGTGCCCTCCAAGATCGTGATCGGACGTTCGGTATTCTCGCGCAGCGTCAGGCACGGAATGCCGAGATAGGTCGTTTCTTCCTGGATGCCGCCTGAATCGGTGATTGTGGCAGCGGCATTGGCGACAAGGCTCATGAAGCGGATATAGGCGACGGGCGCAATCAGCATGACGCCTGCGACCCGCAGTTTCGCCTCGAGCCCGGTTTCGGCCAGCCGCTTCGCCGAACGCGGATGGACTGGCCACACCAAAGGTAGCCGCGCCTGCACCAAGACAAGTGCATCGACCAGCGCCGAAAGCGGGCCATCCTCGTCGACATTGCTCGGCCGGTGCAGCGTCACGACGCCATAGCCGCCGGATGTCAGCCCCAACTCGCCCGGGACGTCGGCTGAGGCAATCTGGTCACGGACCATTTCGAAGCTATCGAGCATGATGTTGCCGACGCGACTGATCCGGGCAGCAGGCACGCCTTCGGCCAGCAGGTTCTGATCGCCATCGGGAGACGGCGTCCAGAGCACATCGGCGATCGCATCGGTGATCAGCCGATTGATCTCCTCGGGCATCCGCCGGTCGCGGCTCCTGAGGCCGGCCTCCAGATGGACGCACCGGATATGGAGTTTCGCTGCGACCATTGCGCACGCTGCCGTGCTGTTGACGTCTCCCACCACGATCAGCCAGTCGGGGCGCTCTGCCATCGCGATTTTTTCATAGGCGATCATCACATTGCCGGTCTGTTCGGCATGGCTTCCCGATCCAACCCCGAGATGATGCTGCGGCTTGGGCAAGCGCAGATCGGCGAAGATCGCATCGGACATGTTGGGATCATAATGCTGCCCGGTATGGATCAGCACCGGCGTAAAATCTGGTGCCGCAACCAGCGCGTGCCACAGCGGCGCCACCTTCATGAAATTGGGGCGTGCAGCGGCGATCATGTGAACGAGTGCGGGTGTGCTCATGGCGCGCGGCATTGGCGGAGGTCTGGGTGTTGCACAAGGCGTGGCACCTTTGTCCTCCCCATTTCTCTTAAAATGGGGAGGGGGACCGACGCGCGCAGGCGCGTTGGTGGAGGGGCCAGCACCAAAGCCAAGCAGCCCCTCCACCATTTGGCGTCTTCGCGCCAAACGGTCCCCCTCCCCGTCGCAAGACCAATGGAAGGATGGTGGAGTCTTCACATTCTCGCCAGTTGTAGCTCGAAGCTCACCCGGCAATGTTACTTCCAAAGGAGAGCCACATGACCGACATCCTACTGACCGACGATCCCGCCCCTTGTGTCCGCCGACTCACGCTCAATCGCCCTGAAAAACGCAATGCGCTGTCGAACGCGCTGCGCGCCGAAATCTTTGAAGCGCTCGAAGCAGCCGATCGCGACGACACCGTTCGCGTGATCATCGTGCGCGGCGCGGGGAGCTGCTTTTCATCGGGTTACGATCTTGCCAGCCTTGGCGAATTGCCGTGGCACACCGCTGCCAATCAGGCGCAATGGGCGCGCCACGTCGTCGACGGCTGCTTCCGAATGTGGGACATGGCCAAGCCAATCATCGCGCAGGTCCATGGCTGGTGTCTGGCAGGCGGGTCCGAGCTCGCCGTGGGATGCGATCTCGTCTATGTCGCGCATGATGCCAAGATCGGATATCCGGCGGTGCGCACGATGGCCCCGCCCGACAATCATTACCACGTCTGGCTGATGGGGATCCGCGCCGCGATGGAGGCGATGCTGACCGGCGATGCTATGTCAGGCGATGAAGCGGTGCGGCTTGGTTTTGCCAACCGCGCCTTTGCCGAAGACCAGTTGGAAGCCGAAGTGCTCGCGGTGGCGGAACGCATTGCCAAGGTCGATCCCGAGCTCGCCCAATTGAACAAGCGCGCGGTCCACCGCCAGATGGAAGTGATGGGAATGCGCGCCGGCCTCAAGACCGGCACCGACCTGCACGGCCTCGGTTGGCACACCAAGGCGAGCCGCGCCTTCATGACCGAAATGCGCGAGGGCGGGGTGACCAAGGCGCTATCCGGGCGCGATAAGACGTTCGGGGATTATCGTGAGGGCATTTGACTGAAGCGATAATCTATTCAGCCGTCAGGTCTGATCATCCGTCAGGCGCAAGCGACTTCACTTGATTGCCGCAACGATCACGGCAACGGTTTCAGCAGGCTGGTCCCATGCGGGAAAATGGCCGCACGTTTCGAACCAGTGCAGCCTTGCCAAGGGGAACACCGCCAAGGCACGCGGCGCTTGGCGCGGCAGACACAAGCGATCTTGTCGTCCCCATCCAATCACGACCTGACCGGTCGACGCGGCGGCTGGCCCGCGTTGCTCGGGGCCATCGGCAAGGTCGCGCACCAGGGCATCGAACGTCGGCGTGTTGCTCAAACCAGTCAATTCGGTCGAAACGGCCCGGGCGTCGAGTGCCCAGGGCCGCACCGACAGTTGCGCGAGCAGCGCAGTGCGCAACGGAGCATACCGGCTCAGCATCGGGAGAAGCGGGCGGATGGTGCGAAGCAATCGTCCCGACAGCCCGATGGTTGTCTTAAAGAATTGGCGTTCCCAGCCGCGCCAGAACCCGCCCGGATCAAGTGCTACGACATGGCCTACACCCCCGCGCCGCGCCAGCTCGAGCACGATCCGTGCGCCCATCGAACTGCCAACCACATCGATCCCCGTCAGTCCGTTGTCTGCGATATAGCGTTCGACACTGCCGACCAGTCCGGCAAAAGTTCCGCTATCGGGCTCGGCCGGCGTCGCCCCATGCCCGGGCAAGTCGATTGCGATCACGGTGCGATGTACGCTCAAGTCATCAAGGACTGTGCTCCACGATTGCCAGCTTCCACCAAGGCCGTGAACGAGTAAAAGTTTGGGGCCGGCGCCGCGTTGGATCTGGTGCATTTGGATCTCTTTCCGGTTTTGTCAGAGCCTAACGCACAGCAAAGTCGTGTGGGGCCCAAGCCAATGTCGAAATGTCCGACCCGGCCGCATGCCATAGCCGCTGCGTGCGCAGGCAATGCAAAGCCTGTATGCATATCCGAACGACGAACCCAGAATAACGGCGGCGACTCAGCCCTTTGTCTTCGGCACAGCCTTCTTCACTGCCGCCTTTTTGGCCGGGGCCTTTTTCTTCGTGCCAACCTTCTTCTTCCCCTTAACCGGTGCCTTGGCGGCGCGTTCGTCGATTAGGAGCACGGCATCGTCGAGCGTCAGGGCTTCGGGCGTCGCCGATTTGGGGAGCGAGGCGTGAGTAGTGCCGTCGGTGACATAGGGGCCATAACGGCCTTCCATGACCTTGATCTCGATGCCCGACACAGGATGAGCGCCCAAGACCTTGAGCGGCTCGCGCGCAGCGGCAGCGCCACGCCGGTTGCCGCCTGCCGCAGCCTCGGCGAGCTTGACGACGGCGGCGTTCATGCCGGTTTCGAACACGTCACTGGTCGATTGCAGCCGGGCATATTTGTTGTTGTGAACCAGATACGGCCCGTAACGCCCGATACTCGCGCTGATCGGCAGCCCGGTTTCGGGATGATCGCCGACGGTGCGCGGGAGATCGAGCAGCCTGACTGCCCAGTCGAGCCCGAAATCGGCATCGGGAATATCCTTGGGGATCGACGCCATCTTGGGCTTTTCGCCCTCACCGCGCGGCATTTCGACGTAAGGCCCGAACCGCCCCGATTTGCGCGTGATGTCGACGCCGGTTTCGGGATGCTGACCCATCACTTCGGGGCCAGTCGAAGCCGCGCCGTCGCCCGCGCCGCTCTGCCCGAATTGGCGGGTGTATTTGCATTCGGGATAGTTCGAACACGCCACGAACGCGCCGAATTTGCCACCGCGCAGCGCCAGCTTGCCGGCCTTGCACGCGGGGCACAGCCGCGGATCGCCGCCGTCTGCCTCTTGCGGGAACAGATATGGCGACAGGAACTCATCGAGTGCTGCAGTCACTTCCGACGGCTGTTGTTCCATCACTTCGGCGGTCTTGGGTTTGAAATCGCGCCAGAATGCCTCGAGCACCGCCTGCCATGCCGCGCGTCCGCCAGACACATCGTCAAGCTGTTCCTCGAGCCCTGCGGTGTAATCATATTCGACATAGCGTTCGAAAAAGCGTTCGAGAAACGCCGTCAGCAGTCGCCCGGATTCGTTGGGCATGAAGCGGTTCTTGTCGACGCGCACATAATCGCGGTCTTTCAGCACTTGCAGGATCGAGGCATAGGTCGATGGCCGCCCGATGCCGAGATCCTCCATCTTTTTGACGAGGCTGGCCTCTGAATAGCGCGGAGGCGGCTGGGTGGAATGCTGTTCGGCCTCGACCGACTTTTTGGCGGGGGCATCGCCTTGGCGGATCAGTGGCAACCGCTTTGAATCATCGTCTTCGCTATCATCGCGGCCCTCTTCATACAGCGCGAGATAGCCGGGGAAGAGTACGACCTGCCCCGTTGCGCGCAACCCCGTCTGGCCTGTTCCATCGGCCATTTCGATCGTCGTCCGCTCCATCCGCGCCGAAGCCATCTGGCTTGCCATCGCGCGTTTCCAGATCAGTTCGTAAAGCCGCGCAAAATCGCCTGACGCCGCGCGATCCTTGCCGAAATCGGTGGGGCGGATCGCCTCATGCGCTTCCTGCGCGTTCTTGGCCTTGGTCTGATACTGGCGCGGCTTGTCAGGGACGTAGGAGGCGTCATATCGCTTGGCGATCGCACCGCGCGCTGCCGAAATTGCGCTGCCATCCATCTGGACGCCGTCGGTGCGCATATAGGTGATGTCACCCGCTTCGTAGAGCGATTGCGCGAGCCGCATCGTGTGGCTCGCGGCAAAGCCGAGCTTGCGCGCCGCCTCCTGCTGGAGCGTCGAGGTGGTGAAGGGCGGCGGCGGGTTGCGCGTCAGCGGCTTGGTTTCAACCGACCCAACCGAAAAGCGGCCCGCTTCAACCGCAGCCTTGGCGGCCTCTGCCGTGCCGGCATCGCCAATGCTCAGCCGCTCGATCTTTTCGCCCTTGAACCGAACCAGGCGCGCGGCAAAGCCGATGCCGTCCTGCTCCATCTGCGCTGTGACAGACCAATATTCCTGCGCGCGAAACATTTCGATCTCACGTTCGCGATCGACGATCATCCGCAGCGTCACCGATTGCACCCGGCCTGCCGACTTTGCGCCTGGCAGCTTGCGCCACAGCACAGGCGACAGGGTAAAGCCGACCAGATAATCGAGCGCGCGACGGGCGCGATACGCATCGATCAGATCATTATCGAGCTGACGCGGTGCCGCCATCGCCGCAAGCACTGCAGGTTTGGTAATCGCGTTGAACGTCACGCGTTCGACATGCTTGGGCAGCGCCTTGCGCTTGGCGAGCACTTCGCGGACATGCCAGCTGATTGCTTCGCCCTCGCGATCGGGATCGGTCGCGAGGATCAGCGCATCGGCGGTTTTTGCGGCGTCTGTAATGGCCTTTAACTGCTTGGCCTTGTCGGCATAAGCGTCCCAGACCATCGCAAAGCCGTTATCGGGATCGACCGATCCATCCTTGGGCGGCAGATCGCGGACATGGCCGAAACTCGCCAGCACCTTGTGCCCCGGGCCCAGATACTTCTCGATGGTTTTTGCCTTGGCAGGCGATTCGACCACAACCAGCTTCATACTGCCCCGTTCCATGCTCTCACGTATACGCGCGAGGGTGGCGTTGGGCTCTATGCGGCGTCAAGCCCCTTGAAAACTGGCATATCGGCAAGGCCTTTGGCATAGCCGCACCATGGCTGCCCGGCATCCCGAACTCGATCACGCCCTTTCGCTGTCGAACGCGGGGCGCAATGCCGAAGCGATCCTGATCATCCACCGGCTGGCAATGGCAGGCGATGCCGGAGCGCTTGCGATGCTAGCCGAGATGAAATGGCGCGGCGGTCTGGTGCCTCAAGATTTGCCCGCTGCACGAACCCTGTTCGAACGGGCAGGGCAGGCGGGCCACGCCAATGCCGCTGCAATCTTCACCAATCTGCTTGCCACAGGAATCGCAGGGCCGCGCGACTGGGCAGTCGCGCTCAAACGGTTGAAGCATGAAGCCCGCAGCGTGGGAACCCGTCGCGCCGCGCATGAACTTATCCGCAATATGGCGCTGGATCCTGTTGGCGACCCTGCCGCGCTTCCGGCTGCCTTGGTCTTAAGCAAAACGCCGTGGGTGCGGCGGTTTCCCGCTCTCTTGACGAGCGCCGAATGCGATTACCTTCGCAGGATCGCCGATCCGCGATACGAAGTGTCTACCGTTAACGACAGCCAGGGGCGGACGATCGCCGATCCGATCCGGACATCGCATGGGGCAACGCTGCACTGGATGATCGAGGATCCGGCGGTCCACGCGCTCAACCGCAGGCTGGCAGCGGCAACTGCTACGCAATGGGATCAGGGCGAAGCGATCCAGATCTTGCGCTACGCCCCTGGCCAGCAATACCGCCCGCATTTCGATTTCGTCCGCGCCTCCCAAAATCAGCGCGTGTTGACGGCGCTGGTCTGGCTCAACGACGATTATCAGGGTGGGGAAACGACCTTCGTGAAGGCAGAGCTGACGATCCGTGGTCGCAAGGGCGATTGCCTGATTTTCCGCAACGCAAGTGACGATCGCAGCGTCGATCCACTGAGCGAACATGCAGGGTTGCCAGTGACGAGGGGCACCAAATTTCTGGCCAGCCGCTGGATCCGCGAAACGCGCTGGGTGCCCTAACGCCTGTTGCGCTTGCACGGGCCAAGGCCGCGCATGATCGTTGCATAGTCCTCGGCTATCAGGCTCGCAAATTGCGGTGTCGACGCGCTGCTCGACGGGGACAGCGTGGCAGGCAGAAAACAGGCAAGTCGATACCATAACAAAGTGTCGCGGCGAGGCTGGGCCCCTGAGGCATCGACCAATTCATCGATCGAAACCGACCAGCGCGGGGCCGCCGCAGGACTGCGGACAACATTGAACGATATCGGACGGCCATCGCGTGTGGTGAGGAAAATCTGCGTATCGCCCTCGCCTTCAAGCGTTCCGGGGCTGTGAAACGCATTGCCGACGCCGGTTACTTCTGGCGAAGCGGCAGGATCAACGGCAGCGGTCGCGATCGCACGGATCGTGCGGCTTTCGGCCTCACCTGCGCGAATGAGTGCATCGGGCGCGGCAAGTTGCAGTGCCTGCGGCTTCCCGCTCACCGGAAACGCAGCAATCGCAACCCTCGTTTTGGTCAATTTTGGCAACCGGCCCTGCGCATCGCGCGGCACATGATAAACGAATTCGACCCGGGAAGCGATGCCGCTCGGCGCGCGAATCACCGACATGACGTCAGCGCTGATCAGATAGCGCTGGCGGATCGGGTCAGAGGTTGCGGGGTTGGGCGGCAGCTTGTCCGCCCTGCGAATCCGCAGCTCAGCGACGATGGGAGCGGATAAAACCAGATCTGCCAAATCGGCATAGGTATAGGGCGAAGGCTGCGGCGGGGACGGCACCGCCTGTGCGGACAGCGGTGTCGCAACCGCTATCGCCGCTACGGAAATCAAGGTTTTCGACACGTTCATCATAATGTCTCTTTTCGGTGGGCGATCATGAATATAGCGTTAGCATAGTTGCGTGTTGCAACGGGAAAACCCGTTGCGTCGCTTGCAAGGCAGCGATAAGTGCCGATGTGATACCCGGATATTCAAGGTCTGGGGTCGGAGGGTTGCACGGACAGTTGCCAAGGCAGGGTCACTGTGCCAGCCTCCTGATGGGTTGTTTGAGGGAGAGTCGTTTTTTAATGGCTTACGCTGATCAAGAAGAAATGAGCTCGCGCCGGATCGTTGCGATCGGGGTTGTTGCGTTGCTGCATGTCGGTGCCGGTTATGCCCTCATAACCGGTCTGGCTTATAATGCTGCCAAGGAGGCATTCGAAGATCTGAAGACCTTCGATGTGCAAGAAGAGGTTCCTGAAGAGGTTGAGGAGCCACCGCCACCACCCGAAAAGCTCGATATTCCGCCCCCGCCTAAGGTGACGGCGCCGCCGCCTGTGAACGTGACGCCGATCGTGACGACCAACACGCAGCAAGTCACGATCACGCCGACGGCACCGCCAGCGCCACCACCACCACCGCCACCGCCACCACCGCCGCCCGCAGCGCCAAAGGTCGCGACCAAGGCCGTGCAGCGCGGCGGATCGATTTCCGATGAGGATTATCCGCCGTCGTCGATCCGCAACGAAGAGGCCGGAACGGCAGTCGCACGGTTCACCGTGGGGGCCGATGGCCGCGTGACCGAATGTTCGGCGTCGGGCGCAAGTCCTGCACTTGATGCAGAAACGTGCAAGCTGATCATTCGGCGGTTTCGCTACAAAGCGGCGCTCGACGCGACTGGGTCACCGATTGCCGAAACCAAAACCCAACGCGTTACGTGGCGTTTGCCAAAATAGAACCAGATCAATCACGCACATCCAATTGTCAGAGGAAAGTAAGCTCCATGTTCGATTTCACCATCATGACCGCAGGCGCGACCGAAGCCGCCAAAATTGAATTCGGCCTTCTCCAGGCTCTCGAAGAAGGCGGCCCGGTTTCGTGGACGATCTTCGGGATCATGGTCATCATGTCGGTCGTTTCCTGGTACATCATCTTCACCAAATATTTCGAGCAGGCGAAGATCATGAAGCAGTTCCGCGAAGAAGTGCCGAACTTCTGGCGTTCGCCCAGCATCCGCGAAGGTGCCGGCAAGCTCGAAAAGAATACCGCCTATCGTCAGGTCGTCGATGATGGCCTTCGTGCCGAAGACGAACATGGCAAGCTGACCGATCCGATGGATCAGCATGAATGGATGCATTCGTCGCTCCAGCGCAGCCAGGATGCTGTCAACGCAAAGCTTGGCACGGGCCTCCCGTTCCTCGCCACCGTGGGATCGACCTCGCCATTTATCGGGCTTCTCGGTACGGTCATCGGGATCACCAACGCACTGATCAAGATTGCAGCTGAAGGCTCGGCTGACATTGCCAAGATCGCAGGTCCGGTTGGTGAAGCTTTGTACATGACCGCGATCGGCTTGATCGTCGCGGTGCCCGCTGTGATGGGGTTCAACTGGCTACAGCGCCGCAACAAGGTGATCGCGGAGCGGCTGGCGACATTTTCCAACCAGCTTCATGGTTACATGATGTCGAATGGCGCGGTTCGCCCACCAGTGACCACGGGTGCCACCAAGGCCCCAGCGGCCAAGCCAGCGGCAGCACCTGCCAAGGCCTGATCGGTTCAAAGGCCGGGCCTGCCTATTCACGGCTGCCCGGCCAACCGGTCTCAAGATGTTCGGAAGATAGGATTTATCGATGGCAATGAGTAGTGGCGGCGGCGGAGAAGACGCCCCAATGTCGGACATCAATACCACGCCGCTGGTTGACGTGATGCTGGTTCTGCTGATCATCTTTTTGATCACGATCCCGGTCGCGGTTCAAAAAGTGCCGATCAATATCACCAAAACGCGGTTCCAATCGACGATTACCAAGGCCGAAAATGTCCAGCTGACCGTGCGTGGCGAAGCCGATGGGTCGTGCGGCGTGTATTGGTCAGGCGTCCGCGTCAATGCGCAGCGTTTGCTCGATCAGGCCGCCAAGAAGTTCAAGAACGAAGCCGACCGGTTGGGCGATGATGTGACTGATCCTAACCTGTTCCCTGAAGTGCATATTCGCGGCGACGTCGACACGCCTTACAGATGCATCGGAGGAACGATTTCGATCATGCAGAGCGCGGGCTTCATTCGCGTCGGATTTGTTTCGGAACCGCCAACAGGCGCCGCTGCTGCGGGTTGATCTGCAGGTCGCGACGCTGAAAACGATTATTTTGGAGTATAGATCATGGGTATGAGTGCAGGCGGAAGTTCTGACGATCCGATGATGGAAATCAACACAACGCCGCTCATCGATGTGATGCTGGTGCTGCTGATCATGTTCATCATCACATTGCCGCCGCCAACACATGCGGTGAAGATCGATTTGCCGCAAGATTGCGCGCCCAATTGCCCGCCTCCACCGGAAATTCTGCCGACCAAGAACGTCCTTTACATCGCGCCCAACGACGCGATTTTGTGGAATGGTCAGCCGGTTGCGGCGTCGCAGCTGCCAGGGCTTTTCGAAGCGACACAGACGATGGACCCAATCCCCGAGCTGCACATGCAGCCCGATCCGCAGGCACGGTATGAAATGGTCGACAAGGTTCTGGCGCAAACCAAGCGCGCACAGATTTCGAAAATGGGATTTGTCGGCAACGAGGCCTATCGCGGCTTTTAAGCGCTGACTACCGCACGACAAAGCAAAGGGCGGCTGGCAGCAGTCGCCCTTTTGCTTTGCCTTGATCGTCAAGCAGGTCGCCGGACATCCGCCTGCCGGATCGGCAGATTGCATCTGCCTTGCGTTCCTCGCATTCTTCGCGCGAAATGACAAATCTTCCAGCACGCGAAAGGACCCCGTTACACGCTTAGGGCGCGAAGGCCGCAAAGCTATGGCTGCGGCCGACACGGCGAGGTCAGCGGTCGGCCGTTAGATGATCGCGTGCTCTGAGCTGATTTTGTCTTCAGGTTCCGGTTGCGAGGCGGACCACTAAACGCGCCGTCTTTGACTCACACGTCAAGATTGGCGACATTCAACGCATTCTCCTGGATAAAGTCCCGCCGTGGCTCGACGACATCGCCCATCAGCTGGGTGAAGATTTCATCGGCCAGATCGGCTTGCGTCACTTCGACGCGGAGGAGCGACCGGTGATCGGGATCGAGCGTCGTCTCCCACAATTGCTCGGCATTCATTTCGCCCAACCCCTTATAGCGCTGCACCGACAGACCCTTGCGGCCAAGCGCCAGGATCGCGTCGAGCAATTCGCTGGGACGGCTCACCAGTGTTCCTTTCGCTGACACAGGCGCGGCATCATCGGCCTCTTCGCCTGTGTCTTCTGTGGTTTCGGCGGTGCGTGCTTTTGCCACCGTCACCAATCGTGATGTGGCCGCATATGATCCGATGACTGTCTCTACCAGGCTGTGCAGTCGCCGCGCCTCCTGGCTTGCCAAAAAGCCTGCCTCGACGATGTGGTGATCGGTGACGCCGCGCCATTGTCGTTGGAGGTGATAGCCACCTTCGGCGCCGACAGCACCTTGCCAGCGGGCTTCGGGATCGGCACGCGTCAACCATTCGGCAACGGCCTGTGCGGGTGCTGCACGACCTGCATCGTCAAGGCCAGGATCGAGCGCGCCGACCAGCGCGAGACCTTCGATAATCGCTGGATCATATCGCTTTGGCACATAGCGCATTAGGCTGCGCATCCGCCGCGCATGATTGACAAGGGCGGTCAGATCCGCGCCGCTGCGTGGCCCGCCAGTCGTTTCGAGGATCGACGTCGCCACCCCCGCCTCGACCAGATAATCATCGAGCGCGGGATCGTCCTTGAGATAAACCTCGCTGCGCCCGCGCGCGACTTTATACAGCGGTGGCTGCGCAATATAGAGATAACCGCCCTCGATGATCTCGGGCATCTGGCGATAAAAGAAAGTCAGCAGCAGCGTGCGGATGTGCGCACCATCGACATCGGCGTCGGTCATGATCACGATTTTGTGATAGCGAAGCTTTTCGATCTTGAATTCATCGCGCCCGATGCCGGTGCCCATTGCCTGGATCAGCGTGCCGACTTCCTTCGATGACAGCATCTTGTCGAACCGCGCGCGTTCGACGTTGAGGATTTTGCCCTTCAACGGCAGAATCGCCTGATTGTGCCGATTGCGTCCTTGCTTGGCTGAACCGCCTGCTGAATCGCCTTCGACCAGAAACAGTTCGGATTTGGCGGGGTCCTTTTCCTGACAATCGGCGAGTTTGCCTGGAAGCGAGGCGATGCTCATCACGCTTTTCCGGCTTGCCTCGCGCGCTTTGCGGGCCGCTTCACGCGCGGCAGCAGCGTCGATGGTTTTCTGGATGATCGATTTTGCGTTTGCGGGGTTTTCCTCGAGCCATTCGGCCATCTTGTCGCTCATCAGGCTTTCGAGCGGCTGGCGGACTTCGGATGAAACAAGCTTGTCCTTGGTCTGCGACGAGAATTTGGGGTCTGGCAACTTGACCGAGACGATTGCAGTCAATCCCTCGCGCATGTCTTCGCCTGTCAGGCTGACTTTTTCCTTTTTCATCAACCCCGATTTTTCGGCATAATTGTTGAGCGTGCGCGTTAACGCCGCGCGGAAGGCCGACAAATGCGTGCCGCCGTCGCGCTGCGGGATATTGTTGGTAAATGGCAGCACGTTTTCATAATAGCTGTCGTTCCATTCGAGCGCGACATCGATGCCGATGCCATCGCGACTGCCCGATACCGCAATGGGTTCAGGAAACAGCGGCGATTTTGCGCGGTCGAGATATTTCACAAACGCGGCAATCCCACCTTCATAGTAAAGCTCATGTTCGACATGTTCGGCATGGCGTTCATCGCGCAGAAAAATGCGGACGCCCGAATTCAGGAAGGCGAGTTCGCGGAATCGGTGTTCGAGTTTTTCGAAGTCGAATTCGATGATCTTGAAAGTTTCAGGGCTGGGCAGGAAGGTAACTCGTGTGCCCTTTTTGCCTTCAGGCGCAGGCCCAGTTACCTTGAGCGGCGCCACCGCATCGCCGTGCGCGAACTGCATGTAATGTTGTTCGCCATCGCGCCAGATCGTCAGGTCAAGCGTTGTCGACAGCGCGTTGACCACCGATACGCCGACGCCGTGCAATCCGCCTGAAACTTTATAGGCATTGTCGTCGGACGTGTTTTCGAATTTTCCGCCTGCGTGTAACTGGGTCATGATCACTTCAGCCGCCGAAACGCCCTCTTCGGCATGGATGCCCGTCGGGATGCCGCGGCCATTATCCTCGACCGAAACCGAGCCATCGGGATTGAGCGTTACGACAATCCTGTCGCAATGGCCGGCCAGCGCTTCGTCAATCGCATTGTCCGATACTTCGAACACCATGTGGTGCAGTCCGGACCCGTCATCGGTATCGCCGATATACATCCCGGGGCGTTTGCGAACGGCATCAAGACCTTTGAGAACCTTGATGGAATCGGCGCCATATTCATTGGCGTTGGGGGCATTTTCACTCTGATCTGTCATGCAAAGCCTATACGGAAGCGCGCCCGAAAACGCGAGGGAAATGCGACGTGCGTTCTGCGCGCATAGGACGTGCTATGGCAGCGGTGCGCGCGCATCCGACATCGGCTTGATGAGGGGCATGACGTGTCGCAACAAGCCTATGCGCCGATCCGGTGCGTTTTGGCACACATTGCTTCGGACGCGCGTTGCATGATCCGATTGTTTTGCGCATAGGCATCCACCACGGGTCGATAATCGGGAGAAAAAGATACGATGCTGCTTTCGCGCAACTATCCTCCGCATGACGATTTGCTGCCCTATATTCGTCGGCACTATGTGTTTCAGGCCGATTTGCCCGATGATATGGTTATCGAGGATTCACTGCTGTCTGAAACAGCGTTTGTTCGCATCTTGCTGAAAGGCGATTGGGCGGCCGAACTTGCGCCGGGCGAATGGACCAAGGCCGGGCCGGTAGTGTTATTCGGTGGCAACAGCCGCCCCTTTCGCGTGCGGGTAACTGGTCCCTTCATCGTCGCCGGGTTTGCGGTCCGCCCGAGCGCGTGGACGTCGCTTTTTGCACAACCGGCGGCGCATTTTGCCGATACGATGTGCGATTTGTCCGACGCCTGGGATGCTGAGGCCGATGCGATGCACAAGGCCATAGTGGCTGCCTCCGATGATCGGGGCATTGTCGAAGGCATCGAACAATCGCTGCGCAGGCAAATCGCGGCGATTAACCGACCACACACCGACGCTGAAATGGCGCGCTTCGAAACGATCGCGCGCACCGATAGCGCGCGCAAGATCGAAACGATCAGCGAAGAATTGGGGCTATCGGTCCGCCAGATCGAGCGGCGCTGCCTGCAAAGCTACGGCATCAGCCCCAAGGCCGTTATGCGCCGCAGTCGCTTTCTCGATATGGCAACGGCACTCCGGGGGTTCAGCACGCCAAGCGAAGAGGAACTGGCGCAACTGCGCTATTTCGACCAGTCGCACCTTAACCGTGAGTTCCGGCATTTTTCTGGGATGCCACCCGGCGCTTTCGCCAAGGCAATCACGCCATTGTTCACAGCCGGGCTTAAACTGCGCGATGAGGGCAAGTCGCTCGAATAAGGCTCAGCTGGCTAAGATCGCCCCTGAAGCCACGTCAAAATGCTGGCTGCTTGCTGGTGCGTCGGCAAACAGCGCGCCATCGGTACCGGTAAGCCAGGCTTGCCCACCGCTGGCACCGATGCGCGCCAGCAGGGCCGACCGACGTCGTGCATCGAGATGCGCTGCCACTTCATCGAACAGCAGAACGGGGCGAATGCCGCGCTGTTCAGCGACAAGATCGGCATGCGCCAGCACAATGCCCAGCAGCAACGCCTTTTGCTCGCCGGTCGAACAGCGGTCGGCAGGCTGCTGCTTGTCGATATGGACGACTCCAAGATCGATGCGATGCGGCCCTTCACGGGTTCGCCCCGCTGCGGCGTCGCCATTTCGCGACTGCAAAAGTCGCCGGGCGTAGCCACTGGACGCCTCCCACCCCGTCAGCGTCAGCCGCGCCCGCGCAAATGGTCCCGTCGGGGCTGCATCGATTGCGGTCGTCAGCGCAGTGATCAGATGCGCGCGCGCTGTCATGATGGCCTGGCCATGCAGTTCCATCTGGGTCTCGAGCGCATCGAGCCATGCCGGATCTGCAGGGGACGGGGCGGCAAGCAGCCGGTTACGCTGCCGCATCGCCGCTTCGTATCGCGCCGCTTCTCGCGCATGGCCGGGGTTGAGTGCGAGGACAAGCCGATCGAAAAAGCGCCGCCTGTCGCCAGCGCTTTCGGCAAAAAGCCGATCCATCGCCGGGGTGACCCACACCAAAGCGATGCGTTCGGCTAACGAAGATGCCGCCGCGTTGGCACCGTCGATCCGCACCACCCTGCGTTCGGGCGCGTGAGGCTGAGTGCCTATGCCGATCCGACTGCCGGCGATGTCGGACACGATCGCAAAGCCAGCTTCAGCGCCGATGCGCGCCATTTCGCCAAGCGGCGCACCGCGCAAACCTCGTCCGGGCGCAAGCAACGACAGCGCTTCCAGTATATTCGTTTTGCCAGCGCCGTTGTCGCCAGTCAGGATATTGAGCCCGGGCGCTGGCACTATGAGTGCGCTTGTATAGCTGCGGAAATCGGTCAGGGTCAGTCGCGCGACGGCCATCGCCGCGACATAGGCCGGTTTTGCGCAGCCGCAATCGTGTATTGCCCTTGCGCGGCTGTGCGCCTAACACGAAGTAGTCCAATGTCCGCTGCACTTCGTGCGTCGGCTGGCAAGGTCGGGACGTAGCGCAGCCTGGTAGCGCATCACACTGGGGGTGTGGGGGTCGCAGGTTCGAATCCTGTCGTCCCGACCAATTTTCAGCCGGTTATTCTTTCGATCAACCAAAAGCTGGCGGAGATACCGATAGCGTAGGTTGCGACGCGGATCGCCGGTGGGTGTAAGGTGGCCGCAAACCGGCGAACGGCGGAAACGATCGCCATTGTGACAACAACAATTGCGAGTTGCCCGGCCTCAACGCCCAGATTGAAACTGAGGAGGGCGGTGGGCAGTTCGGTTTGGGGCAAGCCGATCTCGGCGAGCGCCCCTGCAAAGCCGAATCCATGGAGCAAGCCGAATCCGAATGCGACCGCCCAAGGGATGCGTTCGGACAACCGCGGGCGGTCGGGCACTTTCTTGACGATTTCTACCGCCAGAAACACGATCGAAAGCGCTATCAACGCTTCGACAGGTCGCGAGGGCAACCCGAGAAACCCCAGTGTCGTGCCCACAAGCGTGATTGAATGCGCAACGGTGAAAGACGTTACCGCCCAAACCAGCTGACGTACCCTGCCAAGCAGCAACACCAGGGCGATCACGAACAGCAGATGATCATATCCGAACGCGATATGTTCGATGCCGATGCCGATATAGGTTCTGGCGATCTGCCAGCGATCGGGATTGCGGGCGAGTGCGACCAAAGGGGTTTTGGCAGTGAGCCGCGCCGCCTGGACCGGGCCGCCAAGCGGTGCAACGCGAACCAATATGTCGGTTGTCGCGTTCTCGATGTTTGTCACTCCGATTTGTGCATTGCCAAAAAGGCCCGTGCAGCGCACGTTTGTCGTCGTGATGAGCGCGACTGCGGTCAGCTGGCGCTGCGGCAGGGGCATCACGGCACACCCTGCGGGAAGGACAGGTTGTGATCGTGGTGTGATGCCGCCCTGGAACGGTATTTTCCAGACGAGCCGCCAGGTGGTTGCCGTGATCTGTGTAAATTCAAGATAGGCGGGACGGAGCTGGTCAGCTCTGGCAGATGTCGCGAGCAGCACGAGGCAAATCGCCGCCAGCCAGCGGATCATGGCTGAGAGATCTGCACGGTGTAGCTATCGAGCAACGTCTGATAGGCTTTGGCTTCGCGCGCCGCCCGAGTTGCGGCGCGCCAGTCGTTTTCAACCTCCTGCCGGACATCGGCAAATCGTGCGGGTTCGCCAAGCGTCACGGTGCGGACGCGAACGAGGTGCCATCCAAATCCCGATGCGATGGGGCCGCGCCAATTCCCGGGCTTGGTTTTTCTCACTGCATCGGCAAATTCAGGTCCGAAATCATTCGCTATCTGTTCGCGACTTGTCTTTTCGAACGATGCAGCGATTGACAGAGGTCGACCGGCCTGCGCCCAGTCTGCGCCACGAGCAATTGCCTCGCGAATGGCCTGTGCCGATCCCGCGCCATCTTGGCCTAGATAGATATGATCAAAGCTGAACGCAGTGCCGACCGTGTATTGTTCGCGATGTTGTGCAAGCCAAGCGGCAAGAACTGCCTCTTCGGGCTGAGCGGCATCGACGGCAGACGTGGCCAGAAACTCCATCTTGGCGCGTAGCCTTCGGCGTATGATTGGATCTTCCTGATCGAGACCAAGCCGGATCGCTTCGCGTGCATAGACTTCGTCCTTGATATCCTCGCGGATCATCGCATCGATTTCGTCGGGCCGTGGCGCCCGTTGCCAGGTTTGCGCGAAAACTGCAGTGAGCCGCGAAACGTCTTTTTCACCGATCGTGATTGTTCGGCTGGCAGGATCGACGGGTTCGCCGCGCCAGGCCGAAAAAATGAAAATGGCAAGGCCGGCGAGCAGAAAATGGATGAGCGGCTCTCGCAAAAGGGCTTTGCGCCATCGGGATATCATCGTCAGCAGCATAATCTGGCCGACTGGCCCGGCAAGGGGTCAGCCAAGTTCGTATTCGCCTGACTGCGTGTCGAGCGTCAGCGTGATCGTTTGTCCGTCTATCGTCGACCGTTGGATAATGCTGTTGGGATAGGTCAGGCCGAGTGAAGGGAACCGGCACTCGGTCACATCGGCCGAAAGCATTGCTGCAAACAGCGCTTGCCGCTGGGGCGAAAGCGCTCGTAAATCATCGCTGGTCATCAACACGCCGCCGGTATTGGCGGCAAGATGCGCGAGCGCTGCGATCTGGGTGTCGGTCAGATGATGAAAGCGGTCGCGCAACAGCACGCAATCGGGGTCGGCTTGCCACAATATCCCGTGCGCGTGATTGCGGCTCACCTGATCGCGCAGCAGGCTTGCGGCAGATTGTTCGCCGCTATTCCAGTTGACCCCTAAATCGCGGCCGATGCGGTTGGCATCGAAATAGCCCACCGATGCCCAGAGCGGAGCGCCGCATCCGAGCCAGAGCGCTACTTCGCCGATTTCCCGGCGTATGATATCGGCCATCATCCGCCACACCTGCACCCGCGACAGCCCCGGGGTGTGCCACCGGGCGCGATCCGGGCCATGTTCCATGCCGAAATACATGAAATCGGTCTTGAAGGCCTTGGCACCCCAATCGCGCACCCATGTGCGAAAGACGTCCGCAATATAGGCTGCGGCGCCCGGGTGTGTGATATCGAGGAGATAATATTCCTCGGATCGTTTGTGCCAGCGGAACTCGCCATAATAGGTCATTGCGACGAGCGGGCCTTCGGTTTCGCGGTCGCCCACCACCCAGTCGGGGTGGTCTGCAAGGAGTTTCGAACGGTTTCCGACGAGGAAGGGCGCGATCCACAGCGCAGGCGTGAAGCCGGCCGCTGCAATGTCGGCGATCAAAGGCTTCACGCCATCGGAAAATTGTGGCTTGAAATCGAGCCAGTCGCCCATTTCGGGTGTGAAGCCATCATCGATCAAAAACAGATCGAGCGGCACGCGATGCCGGTCGCGGAATTCGCGCGCGCTGGCAAGATGCTGGCGGAGCGTGTCGGGTGTAATCTGCGCATAGAGATTATACCAGCTGCACCACCCTGTAACGCGGCCAACAGGGCTGCGCGGTGGGGTGGGGCAGGCGTCGGCCACCATCTGCGACCAGCGCTGCAAGCCGGTTTCGACATCGTCATCCTCGAAAATCACCAGCGTTTCGCCCGCCATTTGGCCGGTGGCATCGGTCAGCGTTTCTGCAGAAACGATCAGCCGATCGCCGTCGATATCAAAGCCAAGCCGCGACTGGAACCGGTCATGGCGGTCATACCCGATGATCACCACGCCGCCACCTGCGCGCGTTAGCGCGGTGACCGCATGTCCGGTGCGGACTGGGTCGCAGGATCCAGCATTTGCCAGCTCGGACATGTCAGCAAACCAGCTGCCATCCCAGCCATGATAGCCATTGCGCAGAAAACGCGTTGCGCCCGATATGCGCAAGCGAATGCCAATGGCGACGTGCGATGGCGCCCCGGTCGATTGCACCGTCAGGCGATGCACCCCGCTCACATCCTCGTGTCGCAGCTCTGAAGTGCCGCCGCCATCGACCAGCAATGCGTCGACCGACACAAGTATCCCACCGAGCGCGATGTCCCTCATCGATGCGGTGTAGCAAGACGCGCAGCACCAGCAAGTTCTTAGGGCGCGTAGGATAATTCGAAACTTTTATAGAACAAACCAGTTGCAGCAACGAACCAGAACGGTTTATAAATAGCTCATTGACAACCAAATGAGGTTCGTATGTCCATGATCGAAGCCATTATCGGCCCCATCGGCAAATTGCTCGACAAGATTATTCCCGATCCGCGCGCGAGAGAGGCCGCCAAGCTCGAGTTGCTCCGCCTCGAAGGCAGCCAGGATATGGAAGCATTGAAGGCGCAATTGTCCGCTATCATGGCCGAGGCACAGGCCACCGATCCATGGACAAGTCGCGCGCGCCCGAGCTTTCTGTATGTCATGTACGCGATCATCCTCTGGGCAATACCCATGGGGTTGATCGCCGCCGTCGCGCCCGATATGGCGAAGGGAATTTCGACCGGGATGAACGCCTATCTGGCAGGCATCCCCGAATCGCTGTGGGCGCTGTTTGGCACCGGTTATCTTGGCTACACCGCCGCGCGCCAGTGGGGGAAGGTCAAGGGCCTGGATCGGTAGGTGCGTCAGTCGCGCCGCCCAGCGCTCGATAGAGCTGGACTGCGCGGCGGGCGATGTCACTGCGCGCGGCCTGGGCGGATTGGCGGGTTGCGTTGAGATTGCGCTGAGAATCGACGACTGTCAGGAAATCGGACAGGCCAAGCCGGTAGCGTTCGCGCGCGAGGCTCAGTGCATCGGCATCGACGCGTTCCTGTGCTGCCAAGGCGGTGGATCGATCGCGAGCGGCAGTGAGGGCGGCGAGGTTGCCCTCGGTTTCTCCCAACGCCCGGAAAACCGCGCCGCGATAGAGCGCAAACGCTTCACGCGCGACAGCTTCACTTCGTTGCAGTTCGGCGCCCGTCCGGCCAAAATCGAGCAGTGGGCCGGCAATCCCCGCGCCGAGCGAGGCGGTCAACGCATCGCCGTCGAACAAATCGCCTGCCGCCAATGCCAAAAGGCCAAGCGCGCCGGTGATCGACAATCGCGGGAACCGCGCAGCCGCCGCTGCTGCAACATCCTGATCGGCGGCTGCGAGCCGCAGCGCAGCGGCGCGGACATCGGGCCGCTGGCTGAGGAGGATCGAGGGAACGGCGGCAGGCAGCGCGCCAGTTGGTGGTTTGGCCGCTGCGGCGGGCATCATGGCTTGCACCTCGGGGGTCAACCTCCCGGTCAATGCCACAAGCCGCCCAATGGCTTCGGCCCGGGCCGCAACCAGCGGCGGGCGGCGCGCTTCGGCATCCTTGAGCAAGGCATCGGCGCGAACTGCGTCGAAACCGGGAACGATCCCGGCGCGCGCGCGAATGCTTGTCAGCCTGAGGAGGTCGCGGGCATCGGTAATGTCGCGTTCGACGATCGCTTCGCGCGCCGCTGCGTCTTCATGATCGATAAAAGCGGAGGCAATGTCGGTCTCGAGCGCAATCCTGACGACTGCGGCATCGGCTGTTGCGGCATCGAGCCTTGCGGCAGCCGCACGCTGATTGGCCCGGAGCCTTCCGAACAGGTCCAGATCCCAGCTGGCATCGATACCGGTTTGAAATGAAGCCTGGTCGCGGTCGAAGAACGGGTTTTGCGGCTGGACCGCCTGGCTGCCGCGCGAGCCTGTAGCGCCTGCACTGGCGTTGATCGCAGGCAATCGTGCCGCGCCTGCACCGCGAACCAACGCACGCGCCGCGTCGATCCGTGCCATTGCGGCGGCGAGATCGGGGGCATCGCCAGCGGCAGAACGCAATGCCGCATAGGCGCCATTGTTGGGCAACAGATCTGCAACCAAAGCCGATGACGCTGCGGCTTCGGCGTCTTGATAGGCAAACGCCGGTGGCAGCGTAACACTGCTCACAGAAGGCGGCCGGACAGCCGTCGTTGCGCACCCGCTGGCGAGCAGCAGAGCCAGCAATGCAACCGCAGATCGCATCACTTCGCTCCCTGCTTGGCCGGGATGAACGCATCGACCTGCTGCCCGACGAACATGCCATGGTCGCTATCGGGAAGCGCATAAATGACCTGCAACACGCGCACATCGACGCGTTCATTCGCGCTGTTGGTCAGCGAGCGTTTGGGAATGACCTGCGGTTCGGCGCGGACGAATTTGGCGTTGACGCGCAGCCTGGCGTTGCCTCGCGGCGAAACCACCGCGTCGTTGCCAAGCGCGGCGCGATCGGCCTCATCTTCATCGACGTCAATGCGGACATGGAGTGGATCGGTTTGCCCCATCGTCATCAGCGGATCGGCATTGCCGCCCCCCTGACCCATTCCGGCGGGCGCAAACTCGCCCTGGCGGACGCGCGCCTGCAGGATTTGCCCCGCTATCGGCGCGCGAACGATCCGGCGTTCGAGATCGACGCGCGCACGCTGGAGCTGCGCTGCGGCTGCATCTGCCTGCGCCTGCTGAAGCGCAACCTGCGCGCGGGCATTGCGCACCGCACCCTGCCGGTCGACGATCTCGAGCTTCGACACTGCGCGCGGATCGGTAACATTGCCGTAGAGCGCGAGCTGGTTCTGCGCGACGCCCAGCGATGCCTGCGCGGCCGCAATCCCCTTGCGCGCGCTGTCGAGTTGCGCCGCGGCCTCGGCGACGGCCGCACGCGCATCGCGGGTGTCGATCCGGAACAGCGGCTGACCCTGCCCGACGCGATCGCCTGCGGTGACATACAGCGCCTCGACGATCCCGCCAATCGGCGTGCCGATATCGATGATCTCGCTGGCTGGTTCGACGAGTCCTGCCCCTGCCACGGTGCCGCCATTGCGCTGTCCGTCTGGCGTCGCAGGCGGCGGGACAATCGGGGCTTCGGCGGCACGATTGGGCTGGCCGGACATGATCATGAAGATCGCAATGACGATGCCTATCACGGCTATCGCAGGCAGAATGACGCGCGAGAAACTGGGGCGTTGCACTGTCTTTGCTCCTAATCGTGGCCAGCGGGCATGGCCGCGCCGTCGCTGGTGATGCGGCCGTCTTCCATCGCAAGGATGCGGTCGGCGAGGTCGAAGATGCGGTTGTCGTGCGTGACGATGATGACCGCGCGATCGGCAGCAAGTGCGACTTCGCGGAGCAGGTCCATCACCCGGCGGCCCGATCGCGCGTCGAGCGCTGCGGTGGGCTCGTCGCACACCACCAGTTGCGGTTCGTGCACAAGCGCGCGGGCAATCGCGACGCGTTGCTGCTGGCCCCCTGACATCGCACGCGGAAACTTGTCGGCCTGATTGCCGATGTTCAGCTTTTCAAGCAGCACCCGACCACGGTCGATGGCCTCGGTTCGTGGCATTCCTGCGGCAATCAGCGGAACGGCGGCATTTTCAGCGGCGGTCAGCGTCGGGAGCAGATTATACTGCTGGAAGATGAAGCCGATTGTCTTGAGGCGAAACTTGACAAGGTCATTGTCTGACAAGCTGTAAATATCGGTGCCGAAGATGTGAACATTGCCCTGCGTCGGATACAGGATGCCCGCGATGATCGAGATCAGCGTCGTCTTGCCCGATCCTGATTCGCCAACAAGATAGGTCAGTTCGCCGGTACGCACCGCAACGTCGATGCCGTGCAGCACGCGCAACACATTATCGCCGACCTTGAATTCCTTGACCACCTGCTCGATGGTGATCGCTGTGTTCATCGAAACACCTCGGCAGGCTCCATCTTGAGCACAGACCGCAGCGCGATGACGCCAGTCAGCAAGATCATGACAATCGTCAGCACCGCGCTGATCACCGGGATTTGCCACGGGATGTAAAATCCCTTGAACGCATCGACATCGCCCGGCCCCCAGATGAACAGCGCCGCAAGAAACAGACCTATTCCGTAACCTATCAGCGCGACCAGCGCCGATTGCGCCGCGACCATCATCCGGATTTTGCCGTTGGTTACGCCAATGGCCTTCAATGCGCCGAACTGTTTGATATTGTCGCGGATGAACAGGCTGAATGTCAGCCCCACGATCGCGACGCCGACGATCACGCCGAGCACGACCGTAATCCCGAAATTGATCGGAATCCCTGTATTCTGGATGATGAAATCGATCCCGTCGCGCGCAAATTCGGGGCTGGTGCGCGCGCGAAGGCCGGTGCGGTTCTCGATTTCGTCGGCGACTGCGCGCGGGGCCAGCCCGGCTTCGGTTTGTGCGACGACAAACGACATGCGCTTGCGCGTTCCCGGCACATAGTTGAGCGCGTTCGAATAACGGGTGAAAAGGATCACGCCCGAAGTGAAGGTCGGCGTGGCGTCGGTGACGCCTGCGATGATGGCCCGCCTGTCATTGAGTTCGAGCACGATGCCGGTCACACCTGTCCGCCGCCCGAACAGCTTGTTCGCGCCGACCGCATCGATGAACACGCTGTCGGGCGCAGCCAAAGCTTCGCGCTTTCCCTCAAGCATGACGCGCGGCAGCCCGATCAGCGTGGCATCGTCGAGCCCGACCACGCCGACGCCTTCGACTTTTCCATCGGGCGTGCGAATCGTGGCATTCGCGCGCAGCAACGGCACGGCATAAGCAACACCGGGAACGCCGCGCACCTTGTCAAGTGCCGTTGCGGGGAGGGGAAGCGTCACGTCCGGCGTGCGGCCAACCGGATCCATAACCCAGATGTTGGCAGTCGGCACGTCATAAACAGCAGACGCGCCGCGCATCAGCAGATTGACGAAAATGGTAAGCTGTTGGGTGATGAGCAATGTCGAAAATGCGATGCCGAAAACAAGCCCGAGGAATTTCACCCGATCCCCTGTCAACATCCGCAATGCAATCCAGTTCATTTTTGAAACCTATCTCGGTTGTCGCATCTGTGCCAGCAGTTTTTCGGTGACTGCTTGAAATGAGAGGCGGCGTGCCACCATATGCATCGGCGATGAGCAATCCTATCCAATGGCACGGCACCACCATCGTTTCCGTGCGCAAGAATGGCAGAGTGGTGATTGCCGGCGATGGTCAGGTCTCGATGGGCCAGACCGTGATGAAACCCAATGCAAAGAAGGTCCGCCCGCTGCACGATGGCAAGGTGATTGCCGGGTTTGCAGGGGCAACCGCCGATGCCTTCACGCTGTTCGAGCGGCTCGAAAAAAAGCTCGAGCAGTATAATGGCCAGTTGCTTCGTGCGGCAGTCGAACTCGCCAAGGACTGGCGGACCGACAAATATCTCCGCAATCTGGAAGCGCTGATGATTGTCGCGGACAAGGATGTGTCGCTGGTGCTTACGGGCAATGGCGATGTTCTTGAACCTTTGGAGGGAATCGCCGCGATTGGATCGGGCGGAAACTTTGCGCTCGCCGCTGCGCGCGCGCTCAAGGATTATGAAGCCGATCCCGAAATTCTGTGCCGCAAGGCGATGGCGGTCGCGGCAGAAATTTGCGTTTATACCAACGATCAGTTGACCGTTGAATCCCTCGACTCTTCAAACTGAGATTCGCATGAACACTGCATTGACCCCTAAGGCCATAGTCGCGGCCTTGGACGAACACATTATCGGGCAGACCGATGCCAAGCGCGCGGTCGCCGTGGCGATGCGCAACCGCTGGCGGCGGCAGCAATTGCCTGCCGAACTTCGCGATGAAGTCAGCCCCAAGAACATCCTGATGATCGGGCCCACGGGGTGCGGCAAGACCGAAATTTCCCGGCGGCTGGCCAAGCTTGCCGATGCGCCGTTCGTCAAGGTCGAGGCGACCAAGTTCACCGAAGTCGGCTATGTCGGCCGCGACGTCGAACAGATTGCGCGCGATCTTGTCGAAGAGGCCATCCGGCTGGAAAAAGAGCGGCGCCGCACTGCTGTCAAGGACAAGGCCGAAGAGGCCGCGATGGCGCGGCTGCTCGATGCCCTGACAGGCAAGGATGCCTCGACGGCGACGCGTGAAGCGTTCGCCAGGCGTTTCGAGGACGGGCATCTCAATACGACCGAAATCGAGATCGAGGTCGAGGCAGCGCCCCAGATGCCGTTCGAAATTCCTGGTGGGGCCAATGTCGGGATGATCAACCTGTCCGACATGATGGGCAAGGCGTTTGGCGGCGCACCCAAGAAACGTCGCAAAATGGGTGTGCCTGCGGCATGGACCAAGCTGGTAGAGGAAGAGGCCGATGCCCGTCTCGATCAGGACGATGTCGCGCGTGTGGCGCTCGCCGATGCCGAAGCGAACGGAATCGTGTTTCTCGATGAGATTGACAAGATTGCCGTCAGCGATGTGCGCGGTGGTTCGGTAAGCCGCGAAGGCGTCCAGCGCGATCTGCTGCCGTTGATCGAAGGCACGACGGTTGCCACCAAATATGGGCCGATGAAAACCGACCACATCCTGTTCATTGCATCTGGCGCGTTTCATGTTGCCAAGCCATCCGATCTGCTCCCCGAATTGCAGGGCCGGCTGCCGATCCGTGTCGAGCTGAAGGCGCTCGGGCATGCCGATTTCGTGGCAATCCTGAAGGACACCCGCGCCAGCTTGACAACGCAGTATCAGGCATTGCTGGGCACCGAAGGCGTGACGATCGATTTTGCCGATGAAGGGATCGATGCCATTGCGCGGATCGCGGTCGATGTAAACGAAAGCGTCGAAAATATCGGCGCGCGGCGGCTATCGACGGTGCTTGAGAAGCTGCTCGAAGATGTCAGCTTCGAAGCCGAGGATCGTCAGGGCAGCACGCTCTGCATCGATGCGGCCTATGTTGAAACGCAGCTCGCGAGCATTGCCAAGAATGTCGATCTGAGCAAGTACGTGTTGTAATCGATCAGGGGAAGACGCGGCCGTTCGCCGAAGCAATGGTGCCACCGGACGCGGCATTGCAGGCTTCCCCTGCAGCGGCGATCGACTGCTGCGTCTGCCGCAGCACTGCCGAGATAGCCCAGAATGCCAAGCCCGATGCGTTCCACTTTTCCGGGCCTCGTTCGCGCGGCAGCTTCGGCAGGCTCGGCAAGATCGCGCTGGGCAAGGCGCTCGAACAACGCCTCCTTCTCAATTTCGCTCAGTTGATGAACAGTGCCCACTTCGGGCGAAGGGGCCTTTGAGGTTTGCGCCTGCACCGCGGTCGCGCCGATCAAGGTCGCAACGCCCGCGCAAAAAGCCGATGTCATCGCATGCCTCCCGATATCGAGCATGGCGATCATCAATTGGTGTCGGAGTTCGCAATGGTTCGCTTGCTCCGCGCGAGGATTGGCGACATCCTGCCCAGCGTAACACGCACAGGAGAATCGGCATGGTCTACGCAGGAGGATGCCATTGCGGAGCGATCCGATACGAAGCCCGAGGTACGCCGCAGCATGTGGCGCTGTGCCACTGCGCAGATTGTCGCAGGAGTGCCGGTGCGCCAGTCGTCTCGTTTGCCGCGTTTCGCAACGAGGAACTGACGGTCACGCAAGGCACGCCTGTCGATTATCATTCGACGGGCGTCACGGTGCGCAGCTTTTGCGGGACATGCGGGTCGAGCCTGTTTTACAGGAATGAGGAATTCCTACCCGGCCTTGTCGATTTTCACACCGCGACGCTTGACGATCCGGGCGCACTTCCGCCTGGCGCACACATCCAGGCGGCCGAACGCATCGGCTGGATGGCAACCGCGCACGAACTGCACAGTTTCGAACGCTATCCGGAGACGGCCTGAAGCCATCCGTATTCGGGATTATGCAGCCGCTGATCGTGAAGCCGTGCTGGCACTATCGATCCGCGCTTGGACACCGGTGTTCGGTTTGCTGGAACCGAACGTTCCGGCATTTGTGTATCGGACGTTTTACCCGCGGGGCTGGACGGAACGGCAACGCGCCGACATTGCCCAGTTCCTCGACGTCGAGGGCGAGCGCGCAAAAGTAGCTGTCGATGGCGACGTCATCATTGGCTGGATCGGCATCCGTTTGCACCTGCAAGACCGCATGGGTGAAATCTATATCCTTGCCGTCGATCCTGACCGGCAGCGTCAAGGCATCGCCAATTTCCTGATGAAGGCTGCCCATGCCGCCATGCGGAGCGCGGGGATGGTCATTGTGATGGTCGAAACTGGTAACGATCCGGGCCACGCGCCGTCACGTGCAGCCTATGAAGCGCAGGGGTTCGAACGCTGGCCAGTGGCGCGTTACTTCAAGCCAATATAATCAGCGACTGGCATTGGGTGGTGCTGCTTCCGGCAGAACGGCCACCATCATCGCCTTTCCAGGGATCAACCAGCGTTTGGCAGTCTCCTGCAGGTCGGTAACGGTGATTCGGTCGTAATCGGACAGCAATGACGATAACGCAGTGAGCTTACGCGGTTCGCGGCTTACGCCTGCGAGCTGGTTGAGCCAGAACGTATTACCTGATGATGCACGTGAGATCAGTTCGCGCAATGGGTTGATGACGCGCGCAAGTTCATCGGCGGTTACAGGCTTTGCCGTGAGATCAGCCGAGATTTCCTTGGTCAGCACAAAGAACCGGTCGACGTTCTTGGGATCGACTTGCGACAGGGCAACGAAATTACCGCCCCGTGTCAGCCCTAATGGCCATGTCGCGCCGACGTTGGGCGAATAGCTGGCCCCTTCGGCTTCGCGAAATTTGTCGAACATCCGGTCGTTGAAAATTTGCGCCAGGATTTCAAGTTTGCGCGACTCATACACGCCGTCCATCCCGCCGCCGAGCGGCCAGGCGATAACGGCATAGGCCTGATCGATCGCGCCTTTGTGTCGGCGCACGATCGTCTTTGTCGTCGGTGTCGGACCGGGTGATCCACTTTGTGGAGGCGGGACCGCCATTGCTTTCCGCGGTGCCATGGCACCAAAGCTTTCGGCCATTGCCTCAATCGCTGCGGCTTCGGTCACATCGCCAAACACCAGCACTTCGATTGGCCCGGTTTTGAGCAAGGGTTCCCACTGCTTGCGGAAGGCCTCGGGCGTCAGTGCCTCGATTTGGCCCCGTGAAGGGGAAAGCCAGCGCGCATCGCCGCCATTCAAAAGCCCGCCCAGGTCGCGAGACAACACCGACTGTGCTGTTTTGTCCTGTGAATCGAAGCCGGTCAGCGTTGCCGCGCGCGTGCGCAAGACAGGCGCAGCATCCCATCGCGGAGCCGCAAGTTTTGCTGCAATCAGCTTCAACTGGTCTTTGAGATCGATCGCGCGGGTGCGCGCCGAAAAGACAAACGCGTTTTCGCCAATATCGAAATCCATGCCGATTTGGCGACCGCTCGTGAGCCTGTCGATCGCGTTTTGGTCGAATGGCCCGATTCCGCTGGCAACTAGCGCTGAATTGGTAACCCAGCCAAGGCTCGTTCGATTGGGGGCCAGCGCCTGCATCCCGTTACCAAAGCGCACCTGAACATAAATCCGCCCCTGCTCGGCGGGGTTGGGGAACAGGATCAGATTGCTGCCATTGGCAAAGCTGATCTGTTCGATCCCAAGGCCTTCGAAAGGCTTGCGCGCGATAATGGTTCCCGGGGCCCCGAGCTTGGGAAGTTGATCAAACGTCGCGCGCACGCTGCTGCCACTTGCGGCGAGCGCCACGGGCGGAGCAGCAAGCGCAGCGGCCAATTTCGCATCATTGGCCGGATCGGCATTGGGGGTCGTCACAATCGCGCGCGGGCCGGTGCCGCTAAACAGCTTTTGAGTCGAAGTCAGGATATCGGCAGGGGTAATCTTGTCTCTGATGCCGCCAAACACGTCGAGCGCCACCTGTGCGGTGGCCACCGTTTCACGGATGTCGACTGCCTGCAATATGTCGTCGGCCTGCTTGGTTGCTGCCTCCGCGCGCTCGGTTTCTACACCGATCTGAAGTGCGGAGAAAAATTCTCCCGCCTCTCGTGTAATGTCTTCGGGCAAAGGCGGATTGACCTTGGCATCTGCAATTACTGCGCGCACGTCACGCAGTGCGGCTTCCCAATCGGTGCCGAGCGGAACGACCTGAACGAACGTGCCATCAACCGACCGCGAGACATCTTCCTGATCTACTTGCGCCTGCAGGAAACTGCCGCCCGCCCGCGCGCGTTCTTCGAGCCGCCGATTGATCAGGCGAAGCGCGACAAGATCGACGAGCTTCCCCTGGTTATACGCAATCGTATCGTTTTTCTGCACCCACGGCCGCAATGTTGCCATGCTGACGATCGTCGGCAGGCCAGGTTCGGTGATCACCGTGCTCGTCGGCTTTCCTTCGACAGGTTTCCCGAAATCGGGGTCTGGCGTGAACGCCCCTTTGCCGTTCCAATCGCCGAAATGCTTGATGATCAGCTGTTTGAAAAGCGCAGGATCGGCATCGCCTGCAATGACTATGATCGCGCGTTCGGGACGATACCAGCGGTCGTGAAATGCACGCAACGCTTGCGGAGTCGCTGCGTTGAGCGACGCTGTCGTGCCAATCGGCGTGCGATCCGCAATCAATTGACTGGCGAAAAACAACTCCTGCGTTGCATCACGAGCCCGCGTTTGCGGGCCAGCCTGTTCGCGCGATTCGGCAAGGACAGTACGGCGCTCGGCATCGACTTCGGCTTGCGTCATAGTTGGACCGGACATCATGCCTGACAGGATCTTGATGCTTTCATCGAGGCTTTGCGCCGAAGCGTTGGGCAGATCGAGCTTGTAGATTGTTTGCGTCGTCGATGTGAGGGCGTTGGTGTCGCTTCCGAAGGTCGCGCCCAAACGCTGCCAGACGCGCTTTGCCTCCCCGTCTGTCACATGCTTCGATCCGCGAAACGACAGATGCTCAATATAATGCGCAAAGCCGCGTTCGGAATCGCTTTCGAACAGCGAACCGACTTCCATCCCGACACGGATGGCAACCTGCCGCGGCGGAACCCCCGATCGCCGCACGGCATAGCGGACGCCGTTGGGCAACGTACCGAACGTCCATGCCGGATCAGGGGGGATATCGCTGCCTGCATAAAGCCAGGGCACTGGCTTGGCGACAACTGCCACGACAGGCGCTTTGGCCGTGGTCTGGGCTTTTGGTGTGGAGGTCTGACCGGCAAGCGGTGTTGCAACCAGAGTGGCGGGGAGCAATGCAGCCAACAGGCGCGGAAACAAGGTTCGCATTGATGTGGTGTCTAGGGCGCGCAAGGCGAGCGCGCCAGTGCCAATCGTCACATTCTGGTTACGCACCAGCCGATCGTTTCGCCCGCATGGAAAGGAACTACGGCGGTGCCTGCTGCGGAAATGGCACTTTCAACGATGACCGAAGCGCGCTCGAGCGTGATCAGATCGACATTGACCGGCAAGCCGTAAAAGCGCGGGCCAAACTCCGAGGCAAAGCCCTCGAACCGGTCGAGCGCGCGTTCTTCATCAAAGACCATGGCATAGCTTTCGAGCGCATAGGGCGCGTTGAAGATGCCCGCGCACCCGCATGCTGCCTCCTTCGCTTCGATGCTGTGTGGTGCGCTGTCGGTGCCGAGAAAAAATTTGGGATTGCCCGAAATAGCTGCCGCGCGCAGCGCCAGCCGGTGACGCTCACGCTTGGCAACGGGCAAGCAATACGCATGCGGGCGGATGCCGCCTGCAAACATCGCATTGCGGTTGATGTGGAGATGCTGCGGCGTGATCGTTGCGGCGACATGCGAAGTGCAACTCGCAACAAAATCGACCGCGTCTTGGGTCGTAATGTGTTCGAACACGATCTTGAGATCGGGGAAATGACGAACAATGCCCGATAGCGTGCGGTCGATGAATACCGCCTCGCGGTCGAAGATATCGACATCATGATCGGTCACTTCGCCGTGGATCAGCAATGGCATGCCGATCGACTGCATTGTGTCGAATACGCCTGTCAGATGCGCGACATCGGTGACGCCAAGCGCAGCACCTGTTGTGGCATGCGCTGGATAGAGCTTGGCCGCGGTGAACACGCCTTCGCCATGGCCGCGACGCATTTCGTCAGCTTCGGTATCGTCGGTCAGATATGCCGTCATCAGTGGGGTGAAGCTAGCGCCTGTCGCGGCAACGATCCGATCACGATACGCAGCAGCCGCAACGGTTGTTGTGACCGGCGTGGACAGATTGGGCATCACGATAGCCCGGGCGAACTGGCGCGCGGTATAGGGGGCCACGGCTTCGAGCATGGTGCCGTCGCGCAAATGAACATGCCAGTCATCGGGGCGGCGGATGGTGATGCGGTCTGGCGTGATCATGGCTTTGTCCCTAGATCAGCAAAATGACCGACACCACCCTCAACGATCGCGCGGTGATCCGCCTGTCTGGCGAAGACGTGCGCGGATTTCTGCAAGGTCTTGTCACCAACGATGTGGCGGGCGATCTGCCCGTCTATGCCGGACTGCTGACGCCGCAGGGGAAGGCGCTGTTCGATTTTATCGTTTGGGCCGACGGCGATGATGTGTTGATCGATTGCCAAGCCGCGCACGCCGATGCGCTTGTTCGGCGGCTGTCGATCTATCGGTTGCGGCGGCCGATCGCGATTGCAAAGGATGCAGGGTTGGCGGTCCATTGGGCGATCGACGGGTCGGGCGTTTGCGACCCCCGTCATCCTGCGCTTGGCAAACGCTGGTTCGCGCCTCCGTCAGCGCC
>JANPIQ010000378.1:0-5141 GCA_031425075.1 Sphingomonadales bacterium | reverse complement strand
GTCGGCCACCTCGTTGGCGTAGAGCGTCACATAGGCGTAAATGCCCTGGCCCTTGATGTCATGCGGCATGCCGACGACGGCGGCCTCTGCGACCTTGGGATGGAGCACCAGTGCGCTTTCAACCTCGGCAGTGCCCATGCGGTGGCCCGACACGTTGATGACGTCATCGACGCGCCCGGTGATCCACCAATAGCCATCCTCATCTCGCCGTGCGCCGTCTCCAGTGAAGTATTTGCCGGGATAGGTGGTGAAATACGTCTCAAAAAACCGCTCATGATCGCCCCAGACGGTGCGCATCTGCCCCGGCCAGCTGCGCGTGATGCACAGGTTTCCACTGGCAGCACCTTGGAGGACACTGCCTTCGGCGTCGACGAGTTGCGGGTCGACGCCGGGCATTGGCTTGGTCGCGCTGCCGGGCTTGAGATCGGTCGCACCGGGCAGCGGCGCGATCATCGCCGCGCCGGTTTCGGTTTGCCACCATGTATCGATAACCGGGCAGCGCCCTTCGCCGACGACGCCGTGATACCAGCGCCACGCCTCGGGATTGATCGGTTCTCCGACAGTCCCGAGCAGTTTCAGTGATTTGCGCGACGTTCTTTTAACAGGCGCATCGCCCTCTCGCATCAACGATCGCAAGACCGTGGGGGCGGTGAAGACTGTGTGGACGCTATGCCGGTCGCAGACTTCCCAGATCCGGCTCGGCGTCGGCCAGTTGGGCACGCCTTCATACATCAGCGTCGTCGCACCGTTGGCCAGCGGACCATAGAGGATATAGCTGTGCCCCGTCACCCAGCCGATATCTGCTGCGCACCAGAACACATCACCCTGCCGGTAATCGAACACCAATTCGTGCGTCAGGCTCGCCCAGAGCAGATAGCCACCTGTGGTGTGGAGCACGCCCTTGGGCTTTCCGGTCGATCCCGAGGTATAGAGGATGAACAGCGGGTCTTCGGCGCCCATCGGTTCGGGAGGGCAGGCCGCATCGACGTTCGCAGCAGCATCGTGATACCAGATGTCACGATCGGTCATCGGCACATCGCCACCAGTCGATTTTACGACGATGACACGTTTGAGCACGGGGCATTGCACTGCGGCCGCATCGACGTTGGCTTTGAGCGGAACGACCTTTCCGCCGCGCCGTCCTTCATCGGCGGTGATCACATAGGCCGAATCGCAATCGTTGATCCGGTTGGCAATCGAATCGGGCGAAAAACCGCCGAAAATCACCGAATGGATTGCCCCGATCCGTGCGCAGGCAAGGAGGGCAAATGCAGCTTCGGGGATCATCGGCAAATAGATCGTTACGCGATCACCCTTGACCACGCCTTGCGCCTTCAGGACGTTGGCAAAGCGGCAGACTTCGGTGTGGAGTTCGCGATATGTGAAGCTGCGTGGCTCATGCGCTGGATCGTCTGGTTCCCAGATGATCGCGACGGCTTCGGGGCGAGTCTTCAGATGCCGGTCGATGCAATTGGCGCTGGCGTTGAGTTTTCCATCGGAAAACCACTGGATGTGAAAATGCGCCTTTTCGAAAGACCAGTCTCCGGCAATTTCGGGGCGTTTGATCCAGTCGAGCCGCCGCGCCTGTTCGAGCCAGAAGCTTCCCGGATCGGCAAGCGAGCGCCCATAAAGTGCGGCATATTTGGCGGCATTGTACCGCGCCTTTTTCGCCCAGGATGCTGGAACCGGAAACAGATCGGCGTCGGCCATTAAGCACTCCCTTATACGCTGCGCACTTTGCAGCTTCACAGGTTGAGTGCAACCTTGCTGGCTCAGGATTGCTTGACTAGATCGTGGAACGAAGATTTTCGTCGTTGCGAGCGATGTGCGGCAATTGGGTCGCCAAGGCCGGGCAAGCTGGGTTGCCACGGCGCAGCGCTCCTCGCAATGACGAAGGGAACAACCGCAGGTCACGTCGTCGTGAAGTGCGCGCTAAGGGGGTAATGGCATGTCAGGCACAGTGCTGGTTTCGGGCGGGACAGGGTATATTGCAGGATTTCTGATCCGACAGTTGATCGAGCAAGGCTGGACTGTCCACACCACGATCCGTAACCTCGCCAAGGAGGCCGCATTGCGAGCGACGCTTGGTGTTAATGATGCCAAGCTCAAGGTGTTTGCCGCCGATCTCAACGCCGATGGCGGCTGGGCCGAAGCCATGGCGGGTTGCAGCCATGTCGCGCATGTCGCATCGCCGTTTCCGCCAAGTGCGCCTAAGCATGAAGACGAATTGATCGTCCCGGCACGCGAAGGCGCATTGCGGGCGTTGCGCGCGGCAAAGGCAGCGGGCGTCAAGCGCTTCGTAATGACGTCTTCGATCGCGGCCATCGCCTATGGCAAACCGCGCGGCACATACACTTTCACAGAGAAGGACTGGACCGACGTTAACAGCTCCGATGCCTATGCCTATGTGAAATCCAAGACCATTGCCGAACGTGCGGCGCGCGATTGGGTTGCGGCAGAGGGCGGCGATATCGAATATTGCGCGATCAACCCCGCGCTGGTGCTCGGCCCGGTGCTGGATGCGGGTGGATCGACCTCGGTCGAGGTCGTGGTCAAGATGCTGGAGGGGGCGTTTCCGGGCTTTCCCGACCTGGCTTACGGCATCGTCGATGTCCGCGATGTCGCCGATATGCACGTGCGCGCGCTGACTGCACCCGATATGGCGGGCGAGCGCTTCATCTGTTCGGGGCGCACGATGACGATGGCCGATATCGGCGGTGTGCTGCGCGACCGGCTCGGTTCCGAGGCGCGGAAGGTACCCAAGTGGAACCTGCCCGACTGGATGGTCAGGCTGTCTGCCATGTTCGATCCGCTGGTGCGACAGGTTGTCGGTGAACTCGGCAGGCGGCGCAACATGGATGCGAGCCATGCGGAGGCCAAGCTCGGCTGGGTGGCACGGCCCGCCGAAGACACGATTGTGGACTGTGCGCGGAGTTTGATCGACCGGCGGCTGGTGCAAGTCTAAGACTCGCCCATGCTTGCAGGCCGCGCCGTTTCTGCGCATGGGACATGCAGAAACACCGCATTCCAGCAGGGGAGGGCGCATGTCCGCCAATATTGCCGAACTCGAAAAACGCCGCGCACAGGCTCTGCTTGGCGGCGGGCAGAAGCGCATCGACGCACAGCATGCCAAGGGACGCCTTACCGCGCGCGAACGGCTGCTGATCCTGCTCGATGAAGACAGTTTCGAAGAAATCGACATGTATGTCGAACATAATTGCACCGATTTCGGGATGGCCGATCAAGTCATTCCCGGCGATGGTGTGGTGACCGGCAGCGGCACGATCAACGGCCGCCTCGTCTATGTGTTCAGCCAGGATTTCACTGTATTCGGCGGCTCGCTCTCCGAACGCTTTGCGCAAAAGATGTGCAAGGTGATGGATATGGCGATGAAGGTCGGCGCGCCGGTGATCGGAATCAACGACAGCGGCGGCGCGCGCATTCAGGAGGGCGTGGCATCGCTAGGGGGCTATGCCGAAGTGTTCCAGCGCAACGTGCTGGCATCAGGCGTGATCCCGCAGATCAGCCTGATCATGGGGCCATGCGCGGGCGGCGCGGTCTATAGCCCCGCGATGACCGACTTCATCTTCATGGTGAAGGATTCGAGTTACATGTTCGTCACCGGGCCAGACGTGGTGAAAACCGTCACCAACGAGGTCGTGACCCAGGAGCAATTGGGCGGGGCGATCACGCACACGACCAAATCGGGCGTCGCCGACGATGCTTTCGAAAACGACATCGAGGCGCTGCTCGCGGTCCGCGATTTCTTCGATTTCCTGCCCGAAAACAATCGCACCGGCGTTCCCGAACGACCGACCGACGATCCGTGGAACCGAGAAGAGCTGAGCCTCGACAGCCTGATTCCGCCGAATGCGAACCAGCCCTATGATATGAAGGAATTGATCCGCAAAAGCGTCGATGAGGGCGATTTCTTCGAAACTCAGCCCAATTATGCGGGGAACATCCTGACCGGCTTTGGGCGGATCGAGGGGCGCACAATCGGCATCGTCGCCAACCAGCCGATGGTGCTGGCAGGCGTGCTCGACATCAACTCATCGAAAAAAGCCGCGCGGTTTGTGCGGTTCTGCGATGCGTTCGAAATCCCGATCATCACCTTCGTCGATGTCCCTGGCTTCCTGCCCGGCACCGCGCAGGAATATAATGGCATCATCAAAAACGGCGCAAAACTGCTCTTCGCTTATGCCGAAGCGACCGTGCCCAAGATCACTGTCATCACGCGCAAGGCCTATGGCGGCGCATATGACGTCATGGCGTCGAAGCATCTGCGCGGCGATCTGAACTATGCCTGGCCCACCGCCGAAATCGCCGTGATGGGGGCGAAGGGCGCTGTCGAAATCATCTTCCGCGGGCTGTCCGCCGAGGAGCAGGCGGTGAAGACGGCGGAATATGAGGAGCGATTTGCGAACCCTTTCGTCGCGGCGAGCAAGGGGTTTATCGACGAGGTGATCTACCCGCACTCAACGCGGCGGCGGATCGCGCTGGGGCTGCGGAAGCTGCGGAACAAGGCGCTGGAGAATCCGTGGAAGAAGCATGATAATATTCCGTTGTGAGAATGTTCAACCCAGAACCTAGCTCGTCAAAACAGACCATTTTCGATCTGGCCGATCCACCAAAGATGCTCGTAGCGGGTGGGCAAGTACTTCTTTGGGCGCTTGCGGCTCTGTTTTGGTCAATTGCTCTCAGCATCCAAACGATTGAAGACATACCAAATTCTGCCGGGAGGCGGGGCCCACCGGCCGAAACGGCGTTGTTTTTTGCCATCATCTTCTTTGGTGTAGGTATATCGGCTTTAAACAAAGTGCGGAGGCGATTCTCGGAGTACGAGTCTGCATGGCTAAAGTGGGGAATACTTAACGCGGCGATTGCAATTATTGCGATTGGTGGCAGCGCGGCATGGTTTGCTTGGTTGGTCTACCGGCTGGTGGGGTGGGGACATTGAAGATAAGTTCCGGGCGTGTCCCGGGGACACAATGCTGAACTTGCGGTAGGCACTCTGGATTGCCGCGCTTCGCTCACAATGACGAGGCTTGGGAGCGCCGAGGACACAATACACATTTCCCTTCGCAAACCGGTTGCGCAGCGCCGAACGAACATTATAATGACCTTATAATGCGAAGGAG
>JANPIQ010000377.1:0-4985 GCA_031425075.1 Sphingomonadales bacterium | reverse complement strand
GTCTGGGCCTCCCTGCGCGACGATGGCGGCTATGACGCGGTGGTCGCAATTGCCGATGTGTCGTTCTACGTCCGCCCCGGAACGGCGCTCGACAAAGAGGCGCGCAAACGCGGCAACAGCTGCTACTTCCCCGACCGTGTCGTTCCGATGCTGCCCGAGGAATTGTCGGCGGACATGTGTTCGTTAAAGCAGGGTGTCGATCGCGCGGCGCTGGCGTGTCATTTGACGATCGACAAGGCCGGCAAAGTCACCGCGTTTCGCTTTTCGCGAGCGGTGATCCGGGTGGCGGCGAACATTGCCTACGAGAATGCGCAGGCTGCGATCGACGCCCAGAAAGAGGTTCACGCAAAGCCGCGCAGCCGCCAAGTCGAAGGCGTTGAGATGGCTGTGTGTCTCGCCGGATCGTCGAGCAACGGCGTCGAAAAACAAGCATCCCTTGGCGGCTTTGCGGCTTTGCGTGAACCCGGCGTTTCCACCCCCGCTCAGTCTGACGATGTTATCCTCCCCGCCCTCAAAAACCTCTGGGCCTGCTGGGCGCTCCTCTACAAAGCCCGCACCAAGCGTGCGCCGCTGGCGCTTGACTTGCCCGAACGCCGCATCGTGCTCGACGAGCAGGGCCGCATTACCAGCATTGCGCTGCGTGAAACGATCGATGCTAACCGGCTGATCGAGGATTTCATGATCGCCGCCAACGTTGCCGCTGCCAAAGCGCTGGAGGCGAAGAAGGCCCCGGTCATGTATCGCGATCACGAGCCGCCGAGCCGCGAGAAGCTGATCGCGCTCAAGGATTACCTCGAGACCTTCGGCGTGCCGTTCGCGCTCGGCCAAGTTGTCAGCCCTGCCACGTTCAACCATCTCATCGCGCGCGTCGAAAACCCCGAACACATGCCGCAGATCATGGAGCAGATCCTGCGCACGCAGACGCAGGCCTATTATGCACCGACCAATGCGGGGCATTTCGGCCTCGCGCTCGGCAGTTACGCGCATTTCACCTCGCCGATCCGGCGCTATGCCGACCTCGTCGTCCACCGCGCGCTGGTCGATGCCTACAAGCTCGGCGATGGCGGGCTGACGCGCGACGAGGCGGCGCGGATGACCGAGACCGCAACGCACATCAGCATGTGCGAACGCCGCGCGATGCAGGCCGAACGCGAAACGACCGACCGCTATGTCGCGGCCTATTTGTCCGAACGCGTCGGAGAGATCGTCGAAACGCGGATCACCGGCGTCACCAATTTCGGGTTTTTCGCGACGGTTGAGGGGCTGGGCGGCGATGGGCTGGTGCCCGTATCGCAGCTTGGCGACGAATATTTCTGCTTCGACGAGGCGGCGCTCACCTTGACGGGCGAGCATTCGGGGACAGAGTTTAGGAGCGGACAACGCCTGCCACTTCGGCTGGCAGAGGCCGACCCGATTGCAGGCTCGCTGCGCTTCGAATTGCCCGAAGGCGGCGGGCAGCGAAAGCCTGTACGACCCAAACCGATCCACCGGCGGGGCAGACCAAAAAATATCCGGCACAAGTGACTGTCATCTCTTTGTCACAAAACTGCCGCAACCACGCAGGCGAGCACTTGCGCTTTTTGAATCGCCCCGCGCCAATTCCTGCGGCATAAGGCGCGGTATTGCCTAGGTTTGGGATTTGAATACGGTTGTGGAGTGGCGCCGCAGATTGAAGGCCGACCGGGTCGACCCGGTGCGTGTTGCCTATTGGGTGCTGGCCGCGCTGCTCGTTCTACAATGCGTCCGGCTATTCTGGACAATCGTCACCCCGGTTAGCCCGGTCGGCAAATGGCATAGCGCAAGGCCGCTTGCCGCCATCGCAGGTGCTCCGGGGTTCGATCCCTTTTTCCGGACAGTCGTCGGCACCGCCCCGACCGCTGCGGTCACATCGCTGGCATTGAAGCTGTTCGGCACGCGCATCGACTATGCCAGCGGGCGTGGCTCGGCGATCATCGCGATGCCAGACGGTGTTCAGTCGAGTTACGCAGTCGGCGATGACATCATGCCGGGGGTCAAGCTGAAGGAAGTTGGCGGTGATTTCGTTGTGATCGATAGAGGAGGTACAGCAGAGCAACTGTTTCTCGATCAATCGACCCCTGCCGCCGTCGCATCCGCGGGCGCTGCCACACCTATTGCGACATCTGCCGCCCCTGCTGGCGTTCAGGCCGTGCTCGATGCCGTCAACGTCCAGCCGCGGATGAGCGGTGCCGAAATGAGCGGGCTGATCCTTGCGCCCAAAGGCGATGGCGCAGCATTCAAAGCGGCGGGGCTCGAACCCGGCGACATCCTGCTTGCGGTCGATGGCAAGCGTGTCTCTGCCATTACCGATTTGCCGAGTCTGCCCGCAGGCGGCAGTGGCCCTGTTCTCCAGGTCGAGCGCGCCGGGCGCACGATCACTGTTACAGCCAATACGAAAGTCAATTGATGCGATTTGCCGCACTATCTTTTGCGCTGACACTTGCGTTGGCTTCACCGCTGTCGGCGCAGCAGACGCTCAACCTCCGCGATGCCGATATCCGCGCGTTCATCCAGGATGCTGCGCGCGTCACGGGCCGCAATTTCATCATCGATTCCCGAGTTCAGGGCAAGGTTTCGGTGGTCACCGACAGGCCTTTGTCACGCTCCGAATATTTCGAGGTGTTCCTCTCCACGCTGCGCGCCAATGGCTTTATCGCGGTGCCATCGGCCAATGGCTATCGCATCCAGCCGGTCGATACCGCGGCGAGCCAGCCGGGCCAGATCGGATCGCGCGGGGCGGCGCGCAACCAGTTCGTCACCGAAGTCTTCCGGCTGCGCTCGATCGATTCCTCGTCAGCGGTCGAAACGCTGCGGCCGCTGGTCAGTCGCGAAGGATCGGTGACTGCCAACCGGTCAGGCAACAGCCTCGTCGTTGCTGATTATGCCGATAACATCCGCCGCATCCGATCATTGTTGAGCCGGATCGATACCGATGGCAACGCCACCGAGCTGATCGTGCTGCGCAATGCAGGCGCGCGCGAAATTGCCACCTCGCTCCAGCAACTCGCAACTGGTGGACAGACCAGCGGAACGCCCGTGGCCGTATCGATTGTCTCAATCGACAGCAGCAATTCGATCGCAATCCGCGGCGATCGCGCAACCGTCGCACGCTTCACCGCCATCGCGCGCGATCTCGACAAGCGCGCGGCAAGCGGCACCGAAGTCCGCGTGATCTGGCTGCAACATGCCGATGCCGACAAATTGCTACCGGTGCTGCAACAGCTTGTCGGGCAGGCCGTGACCGTCGCGCCTTCATCATCGCAAGACAATGGCTCTGCCCCCGCCAGCCCGACTGCAGCCCCTCAGGCAGCGGCAGCGACCTCTGGCGGCGCACCCGGCATACAGGGCCGCGCACCCGCCATCATCGCGCGCTACGAAGGTGCCAATGCCATCATCATCTCGGCATCTGCCGATATGCAGCGCACCTTGGGCGAAGTCATTCGCCAGCTCGATACGCGGCGCGAACAGGTGCTCGTCGAAGCTATCATCGTCGAGATATCGGATACCACCGCCAAACGATTGGGCATCCAGCTGATCGCAGGCGGAAAGGACGGCGGCGGATTTACGACCTATTCGAATGTGGTGCCATCGATCGTGTCTGTGGCGGGCGCGTTGCTCAACAACCAGCTTGGTGGTGGCACGACGACCTCGACCACCAATAACGGTACCACTGTTACCACGACGACGGGCAACACCAACACCGATGGCCTGATCCAAAACGGCCTCGCCTCGGTGGCAGGCGCGACCGGCGGCACGGCGGGGTTCGGCGTCGATCTGGGCAATGGCAACATCCTCGGCCTGATCATCAACGCGGTGAAGCAAGACAACCGGTCGAACCTGCTGTCGACGCCGTCTGTCGTCACGCTCGATAATCAGGAGGCGAAGATCCTCGTCGGGCAGGAAGTGCCGGTGACGACAGGCGAACGGCTCGGCAATAATTTCGAAAACGCGTTCCGTACCGTTCAGCGGCAGAATGTCGGCATCCAATTGGAGGTCAAGCCGCAGATCGGCGAGGGCGGATCGATCAAGCTGTTCCTGCGGCAGGAGGTCAGCTCGATTGCAGGCGCTGTGTCGAACAATTCGGCCGATCTCATTCTCAACAAGCGCGAAATCCAGACGACGATGACTGTCGATGACGGTCAGATCATGGCGATCGGCGGATTGCTCGATGACAATGAGCGCCGCACGCTCGAGAAAGTGCCGTTGCTTGGCGATATTCCCGGGATCGGCGAGTTGTTCCGGTCACGCACGCGGTCGCGCGGCAAGACCAATCTGATGGTGTTCATCCGACCGACGATCCTGCGCAACGCGCGCGACTCCGCCGAAGTTGCGGCGCGGCGCTATAATTTTATTCGCGACCAGCAAATCGAGATCAACCCCAACAAGGAACCGAGCATCGACGAACTGCTCCGCGATTATATGGGCGCGACTCCGCCGCAGGTAATCGAAGGCACTGGCGAAGATGCTGGCGCGATTGCCCCGTCGATGTCGCTGCCGGTGCGCCCCCTCTCGCCGCCGATCCGTCCGATCGATCCGGGGTCTTCGACGCCATGAAGCCGTCTGCCGAACTTGCCGAGGCACCGATCGTGGAGGCGGACGACGCCGCCCCGCTGCCGCTGCCGCTGCTGCCCTACAGCTTTGCGCAACGGCACGGCGTGGTCGTCACCGACGAAATTGATCCAGAAATCTCGCTTCGCGAGGGCGCCGACCCTGCCATCCTGATCGAAGTGCGGCGGCACCTCGGCACGGCGTTTCGGTTGGCCAAGGTCAGCGCGCCTGCGTTCGATACTTTGCTCTCGAACCGTTACGCGATCGACCGCGAACAGGCGGCGATGGCGGCGGGATCGCTGGGGCTCGATGACGATCTGGCGATGCTCGCAGGCGGGTTGCCGAGTGCCGAGGATTTGCTCGACACCAGCGACGATGCGCCTGCGATCCGGCTGATCAACGGCGTGCTTGCCGATGCG
>JANPIQ010000376.1:0-4003 GCA_031425075.1 Sphingomonadales bacterium | reverse complement strand
TTCGCTCTTTCGCCTCGAAAATTTCGGCGCTGCCGGTGCAGTCTATGGCACCACTCACGATCTGTTCGCTTTCAACCGCGCACTGATGACAGGAAAACTCATTCCCGATCCGCAGCGCGACATCATGTGGACAGGAAATCCAAAGCTTGGTTTTGCAGCGTTCGGGCAATGGGCGTTCAGCGTGCCGATCAAAGGCTGCGGAGGCACGCCGATCCGCTTTATCGAACGGCGTGGAGCCATCGGCGGCGTTGTTCTCCGAAACCTTATTCTGCCTGAACAGGACGTGGTGATCATCATGACATCGAACCGCGCTGAAGCCGATGCGGCGTTTGGCGAAATTTGGCAACAGCGCGGCATTTCGCACGACGTCATCTCTGCGGCGCTATGCAGACCGGCAGGCCAATGAATAATACACTCCGGCCCAACATCCTAAGACTGGGCGTCAACATCGATCATGTCGCGACGATCCGTAACGCGCGCGGCGGGTGGCACCCCGATCCGCTGCGCGCGGTCGAGATTGTCGAGGCGGCGGGCGGCGATGGCATCACTGTCCATCTGCGCGAAGACCGGCGGCATATCCGCGATGCCGATCTCGATGCACTGATGGCGGCGATCAGTCTGCCGGTGAACCTCGAAATGGCGGCGACCGACGAAATGGCCGACATTGCGCTGCGTCACTTGCCGCACGCGGTGTGCATCGTGCCCGAGCGGCGTGAGGAGCGGACCACCGAAGGCGGTCTCGATGCGGCAGGGCAGCACAACCATCTCGCGCCCATAGTCACTCGGCTCGCCGATGCGGGCATCCGCGTCAGCCTGTTCATCGAACCCGATCCGCGCCAGATCGAAGCCGCGATGCGGCTCCGCGCACCGGTGGTCGAACTCCACACCGGGAAATATGCGCACAGCGAGGGTGAAGCACATGTGGCCGAACTCCGGCGGCTATCGGATGCGGCGGCGTTGTGCGCTAAAAATGGCATCGAACCGCACGCGGGCCATGGCCTGACCTTCGATAATGTCGCGGGCATCGCCGCGATCCCGCAGCTCGCCGAACTCAATATCGGCCATTTCCTGATCGGCGAGGCCATCTTCATCGGCCTCGATGCCAGCATCCGCGAGATGCGCGCGCGGATGGATGCGGCGCGATGACGCTCCAAAGGAGTGTCTACTCAGCTTTAGTAGCGACCTATTATTTACTGCCGTTGTCTGCGCTTGCATGGATAGTGAGCATTGTTTTCATTGCAGTCGACAAGGGCGATTTCACCAATACCCTGCCGTTTGCGGCTGCTCTTTTTGGCTTTTCGGTAATCCGTTGGATCCTGACACTAATTCTGGTGAAATTAGGCGGCGCACCAGAAAAGGATCGAGGCCAATGATCATCGGCCTCGGTTCCGACCTCTGCAGTATCGAGCGCATTCAGGCGGCGCTCGACCGGTTCGGGGCGCGGTTTGAAAACCGAGTGTTCACCGAAATCGAACGCGCCAAGGCCGCGCGGCGTCCGTTCACCGCAGCGGGAACTTACGCCAAGCGGTTCGCCGCCAAGGAAGCGTTTTCCAAAGCGGTCGGCACCGGGTTCAAGCGCGGCGTGTTCATGCGCGATATCGGGGTGATAAATGCTCCCTCTGGCGCGCCTACGCTCGCGTTGACAGGTGGAGCCAAAGCGCGTCTCGACGCGATGATCCCGGCGGGCTATGAGGCGCGCATTCATTTGACCCTCACCGACGATCATCCATGGGCGCAAGCCTTTGTCATCATCGAAGCCTTGCCAACAGAAAGCCAATCGCGCCCGTGACCGAAATGACCAGCACCGAGGCCGCCGCCAACACAGACGCGCCCGAGAAAAAGACCGACTGGGTCGGCGAAGCCAAGAGCATTTTCTGGCTGGTGCTCGCAGTGCTGGGCTTTCACAGCTTCATTGCCAAGCCGTTTTACATCCCATCCGAATCGATGCTGCCGGGGCTGCTGATCGGTGACCGGCTGGTCGTGACCAAATATCCCTATGGCTGGTCGTTCGTTTCGCCGACGTTCCACCTGATGCCCTATATGCCGGGGCGCGTGCTCGGCAAACTGCCCGAACGCGGCGATGTCGTCATCGCATCGCCCCCGGGCGTGCGCGAGGATTATATCAAGCGCGTCATCGGGCTGCCGGGGGACAGGCTCGAAGTGCGAAACGGGACGGTGATCCTCAACGGCGTGCCGGTGAAGCGCGGGCAGATCGAGGATCGTCTGATTCCCGTTGATGCCAACACCCAATGCCCCGCGCGCGAATATCCGGGCGCGTTGGTGACTGCGGAAGACGGAACAATGGCCTGCCGCCTCCCCGTTGTTCGCGAGACGCTTCCCAATGGAAAGAGTTTCGATACGATCGATCTCGGCTATAAATACGATGCCGACGATTATGGCCCGCTGACGATCCCCGCCAATCACGTGTTCCTGATGGGCGACAATCGCGATCGTTCGGCTGACAGCCGTTTCCCGGTTGCAGAAAAAGGCCTTGGTGGCCCGGTGCCATGGGAAAATCTCGGCGGACGTGCCGAATTCATCACCTTCTCACTCGATGGCACATCGACGCTGTGGAACCCGATCAGCTGGTTCACGGCCCTGCGCGGTGATCGTGCGGGCACCAGTTTGCATCCTGCAGAAAGCGAATAGCGACGCGCTTTTCTGTGAAGTTACTGGCTGGTTTGTGAGCGCCAAGACGTGCTTGCGACTTAAAACCGACAATGGTGAGGTGAGGCTGCGCTTGGCGAAGATCAGGCTTGAACCATGCCGCGCGGTCCTTCGACACGCGCCTTCGACAAGCTCAGTCGCTGCTCAGGATGCGCGGTTTACCCATAGCGAAAGAAGGTTCGAGCGCCTCAATAGATCACTGCCCCGGAGGTGCACCGGGCAATGGTGGCGGTGCGCCCTGCGCCGCGCCGGCACCGCCCTGCGGCGGCAAAAGGCCTTGCTGCTGCATCTGCTGCTGCATCGCCTGAATTTCAGCCATGCTCTTAAAATCGAGCAGATCGACATCGAACAGCAACGTTGAATTGGCGGGAATCGCGTTATTCGCGGTCGAACCATAGCCAAGTGCCGACGGGATGCAGATTTTGTAACTGCCGCCGCGCTGCATTTCCTTGAGCGCTTCGGTGAAACCAGGAACCAATCCGTTGACGGGGAACGGCACACGTTCGCCAGCGTCAAATTCCTTGCCGTCGGTCAGGCTGCCCTTGTAATTGACGAGCACAACGTCTGCATCGGTCGGCTTGGCACCCTTCCCAGCCTTGATCGTTTGCACCTGAAGTCCTGTGCCGCTTTTCGCGACTGCGCCCTTCGCCTCGTCGAATTTAGCACCGGCGCAGCCAGTCCCGACGGCGCCCGCCGTGCCCCACCACGCAAGTCCGCCGGCAAGCACCACGGCAAGCCCTACGCCGCCCCACATCTTGACGAGCGCGCTTTTCGGGATTGCCTGGATAGGAACGGCAGTGATTGACATGGCAAACCCCTAGATTGTCAGCTTACAGAAACGGCCCTAACCACTGGCTGGCACAGGGGGAAGCGGCGTATGCCCTCATCCCCCACGAGCGTCGTTCTAGCGGACGCCGTCGCGCTCTGCGCGCTTGCGGTCCATCTTGCGGGCACGACGGACTGCGGCGGCCTTTTCACGCGCGCGCTTTTCCGACGGCTTTTCGTAGTGACGACGCAGCTTCATCTCGCGATAAACACCTTCGCGCTGCAGCTTCTTCTTGAGCGCGCGCAATGCCTGATCGACATTATTATCACGAACGATGATCTGCATAAAACCGTACGACTCCGAATCAATAGCAAAGGGTTCGCCGCAGACAGACTGCGTCGCATGGCTGGGCCGATACCAGCGGGTTTTGTCAATGTCCAGCTTTGTGGTCGGGCATCTGCGGTGCCGCCTATCATTTCGCAAATGGCATCCCTAAATAGGCCGCGATGCCATCCGAAGTTCCCACTGAATGCGATGTCCTGATTGCAGGAGGCGGGCTTGCCGGCGGAT
>JANPIQ010000375.1:0-4629 GCA_031425075.1 Sphingomonadales bacterium | reverse complement strand
CGAAGCCTTCAGCGCGCCAATATAGGCCGGATCGTCATGCCAGGGCGGCATCGTGCGAATCGCAGGCTGCCAGCGCATCGCCATCAGGCTTTCGAACACCTTGTCATTGACCGTCGCAGTCGTGGCGCCCGAGTATTGCGGATACAGCGGCGCGATCAGGATACGGTCGCACCCCGCCGCTTTCATCGCCTCGAGCCGATCGGCAATGGTCGGGTTGCCATAGCGCATCGCCCAATCGATCAGCACCGCATCGCCGAACATCGGCTGCATGGCCTCGGCCTGCTTGCGTGTGATGACAGTCAGTGGCGATCCTTCGGGTGTCCAGATCTGTTCATAGGCCTCGGCCGATTTTGCCGGTCGCGTCGTCAGGATCACGCCGTAAAGCACCGGTTTCCACAACAGCGCCGGGATCTCCACGACGCGCGGGTCCGAAAGAAATTCACGCAAATACGTGCGCACTGGCCCTGTTTCCGGCGCTTCAGGCGAACCGAGATTGACAAGCAGCACCCCTATACGGGGGCGGGCTACAGGTGGATGATCGGGGGGAAGAAAGTCGCTCACGATACCACCATTGGCAGGGTTCTGAAGCGGCGACCAGTGGTTGCGAACAGCGCATTGGCGATTGCAGGCGCAACCGGCGGAACCGCGATTTCATTCACACCGCCCGAAGCCTCGCGGCTATCGACCAGTTGCACGCTGATTTCGGGCATGTCGCGCAACAGTGGCAGCCCCAAGGCCCCGAGCCGTAACGGGGTGGGCACCCCCTTTGCGTAAGAAACTGGCCGCCCCGTCGCCTGGCTCATCCCCAAAAGAAGATCGCCTTCGATCCGCTGACGCGCCAGATCGGGATTGATCACGCGGCCGACATCGGCAACGCAAGTCAGCTTCGTCACGCGGACGCGCTGATCATTGCCGATCTGCGCTTCGGCAAGCACAGCGATATGGCTGCCCCGCATCTTGTGCGCGGCAAGCCCCTGCCCCGTCCCCGGTCCGCCGCCTTCCCATCCGCCGCGGATCGCGACCCTGGCCAGACACCCCGCCAGCCGAGGACTGCCGCCAAGCAGCGCGATGCGGAACGACAACGCTTCAATCCCGCTCGCTTTTGCCAGTTCATCGATGAAACTTTCTGTGAAGAACGCCGTCACGCTGTCAGCAGCGCCGGGCCACACGCCAGCGGGCACGCCGATATCGACCGGGTGATGATCGATGGCGATTGCCGGAATTGCATAGGCCGGGATCGCGCCAGACACTGCGGTCTGCTGCGATGCGTTGCCGCCTGCGGTGCGCGCGTGCATCTGGGCAACGCCATCGGGCGTCGCGATCCGCGCCTGCCAGCCCTCGACCCGGCCACCGGGAAGCATCCTGGCAATCATCGCTGCGATGGCCGGCGGGCGCATCGCGTCTTGCAGCATATCCTCGGCGCGCGACCATTGCAGTTGCACCGGGCGCCCGATCTTCGCGGCGAGGATCGCAGCCTGGGCAGCGATCTGTGTTTCAAGATTGCGCCCGAACGCCCCTCCTGCAAATGGCACATGGACGACAACCTTGTCCGCGTCGATGCCGATCGCGCCCGCTGCGGCTTGCCGCGCGGCATCTGGCCATTGGCTGGCGAACCACAGCTGAAGCCGCCCATCGTTGAACCAACCGGTCGCGCATAAAGGCTCGATACAGGCATGCGGCATCGGGCCTGCGGCGTAACGTGCGCGGTACACGCTGCCGCTGCCCAGCGCTGCGGCGATATCGCCCGACGCATGAACCCGCGTTCCATCGCCGCCATCTATTGCGGCGTTCAACGCCTTGTCGATCGATGCCGCGTCGGCGGGCGCGCCCTGCGTCGAAAAGCGCGGCCGCATCGCAGCAATCGCGGTGTTCGCCGCCCACCAGTTGGTCGCGATTGCCGCCACCCACTGGTCATGCTCGACAATCTGGAGAAGCCCGAAAGTCTTTTGCGCTGCTGCCTTGTCGATCGATTTCAGCCGCGCGCCGGCAGCGGGCGGTCCTTGCCGGATGCTGGCGAACACCATGTCGGGCAGGCGGATATCGGCGGCGAAATTGGCCGACCCGTCGAGTTTTGCGGGCGCATCGAGCCGGGGCACGCCCTTGCGGATCAGCCGATCTTCGGCATCGCGCGGAGGGATTTGCGACGGCACTTCGAATTGTGCCGCGTTTTCGGCCAGTTCGCCGAAGCGCAGCCTGTCATTGCCGCGTACCACAAAGCCGTTTTCGGTGGTGCATGCCAACCAGTCGGCATCCCAGCGCGCGCCTGCCGCCTGGCAAAGCAGTGCCCGCGTTGCCGCCGCCGCCTCACGGACGGGTTCGGACAGGGCGCGGATCGTGGAGGAGAAGCCCGTGGCCTGCACCGAGCCTTCACCTACAACATCGCTGAAAATGGCATTGGCATAGGCCGAATTGAGCGGCGCAGGCTCGATCGCGATTGTCCGCCAGTCCGCCCCCAGTTCGTCGGCCGCAATCTGCGCGAGCGCGGTGTAACTCCCCTGCCCTGATTCAAGCTGCGGCACCGCGATCGTCACGCGGCCATCGCGCGCGATCTTGATCCAGGGGTTGAAGACCGTCTCGTCATCGGCAGCGACCAGATTGGCGGTCTGCGCACGCGGCCAGACCCGATATCCAACCGCCAATCCTCCTGCGACTGCCAGCCCGGTCAGCACGCCACGCCGCGTCACGCGGGGTTGCCGCTCGCCCAATTCGAGGATGCTCATCGGTGGCCGCGATAGCGCGAGATATGGGGGTGCGCTAGGGGGCGATGGTGCTCGCGCTCAGCTTCCCCTGTTGCTCACAAAATCGGTTGCGGTCCCGCCCGCATCGGCGCGGATGATGGCGTAGAAGGCCGCACCGTCGCTTGGCCGCCAGCCCGATACCATCAGGTTTTCGCCATCGCGCGTCGTGCTGGCACGGAACCCTGCGCGGCTGGCGGTGTCGCTATAATGCTTGACGACAGCGGCAGGCGCGGCGGGCGCAATCGCGGTGACCGCGCGCAATCCGCAGCTGCCATAATTGCTGCCAGCTGCCTCGACCACGCGCGATTTGGGATAGAGCGGCAGATCGCCGGGTAGCCGCGCCGCCCATTGCGCGGAATATTCGACATCAAGCAGACAGCCGTTGAACCTGTCCTTCGCGACGCGCGCCTGTTCGGCGGCAAGGCTCCCCAGCGTCTGCGCCGGATTGCCGCCGCCTGGCCCGCCTTCACCCGGCGGTATGAGCGTCTGCACCGGCCGTTCTGCGGGGCGGACAGCATCCTCGTTCGCCTGCTGCGACAGAGTCGGATCGACCATGATCTGATCCTGCAACGGCATCGTCAGCGCAGGATCGGCGTCATTCTTTCCCAGCCGCGCATCGATATCGTTAAGCGCCGAATCATCGTTGTCGCCGCACGCGGCAAGTACCAGACAGACAGCGATGGCAGGGGCGAACAGACGGGCCATAACGAAACACTCCTAAGCGCCAGAGCGTTATCGCGCCGTTAACCGTCGCCCGCCAGCCCGGAAGTGGGTTAATCCGTGCGTCTTTGACCCCTGCCTGAAGGCGAACGGCTTTGAGAAACCGGGCCAGATCACTTCGCGTCGATGTCGATCCGGCCTGAGGTCCCCCCGGCTCCCGGCTCGAGCGCGATGGCAAATGCATCTCCGTCGGTCGTTGTGCCAGACAATGACGTTCCGTTCGCGGTCACCGCCATCTTTTTTTCGGCAAACGCCTTTTGCAGGTAGGTGGCGACCTTGGCGGGCTCGGCAGGCGATGAAAATGCGATGCTGACCTGCGCATCCTTGCGCTGGCCCTCATCGGCTGTGATGTTGACATTGGTCACCTTCGACCCGGGATAAAGCTTCACCCCGTCGAGATCGAAATTGCTGTTATCGAGCATGAATTTGGGCAGGTTCATCTTGCCTTCGAAACCCGGCACCTTGACCGCGACCCGCCCGGTTTGGCCATCGGCGCTGATCGCGACATCCTCTCCGCTATTGCCTTTCGCGTCGATGGTGACCGACGTACCGGTTTCGCCGTCCTTCACATTGCCCTCGCACGCAGCGAGCGGGAGGGCGGCGATGGCAAGCAACAAGACTGAGCGCATGGTAAATCTCCTGACTGTATTATGAATATAATACAGCGAAATCCCGCGTCAAGCGGCGAGCGGCTTCAACGTGACGGGCAGCCCATCCTTGGGCTGGGGGATCGGAATGATCTGCCAGTCATTGCCGCTGCCTTCGGGCAAGACGATATCGGCATGGCGCAGCAGATGCCACAGCAGGATCTTCACCTGCATATAGGCAAAATGCAGCCCCAGGCACATATGCGCGCCGCCGCCGAACGGCACCCACGCATATTTGTGGCGGCCCGCACTGGCTTCAGGCGTAAACCGCATCGGGTCAAATGTTTCCGGGTCGGGCCAGTGTTCGGGCATCCGGTGGGTGAAGCCGGGGCTGATCCCGACATAGGTTCCCGCCTTGAACTGATACCCGCCGAAGCTGAAATCCTTTACCGCGCGGCGCGGAAAAATGGGCACCGGCGGAACCATCCGAAGGGATTCATTTAACGCATATTCGGTCAGCGTCAGATCGTTCAGCTTTTCTTTAGGCAGCATATCGCCGTTGTCGCCCAGCCCCTTCATCTCAA
>JANPIQ010000374.1:0-7221 GCA_031425075.1 Sphingomonadales bacterium | reverse complement strand
GGTTGCTGTTGGCTATGATGGACGATTGTCGTCACCAATGATGGAAGCTGCGCTGATCGATGGGCTGACCGCAAGCGGCATCGATGTGGTGCGCGTCGGCTTAGGCCCAACCCCAATGCTGTATTACGCCGAGGCCGTATTGAATGGTGTTGACGGCGGCATACAGATAACCGGCAGCCACAATCCCGCCGACTATAATGGTTTCAAAATGGTGATCGGGCATGGTCCGTTCTACGGCGATGACATTCAAAAGCTGGGAGCGATGGCGGCGGTGGGTGACTGGGAAACAGGTCACGGCAGCGTCAGCGATCACGACATCGAAGACGCCTATGTCGCGCGGCTGGCCCGCGGGTTCGACGGCGGTCCGTTCCGGATCGGCTGGGACGCAGGAAACGGTGCCGCCGGCCGCGTCATCGAAAAGCTGACTGCTATCTTGCCTGGCGAACATCATCTCATGTTCACAGATATCGACGGAACCTTTCCAAACCATCACCCAGACCCCACGGTTGAGGCCAATCTGGTCGATCTCAAGGCGCTGGTCGCGGACAAGCAGCTCGATTTCGGACTGGCTTTCGATGGCGATGGCGATCGGATCGGCGCGATCGACGGGCAGGGCCGCGTGATCTGGGGCGATCAGATTCTCTCCATATTGGCCGAATCGGTGCTCAAGCAGGTGCCCGGCGCGACGATCATCGCCGATGTGAAGGCCAGTCAGGCGTTATACGACAGGATCGCCGAATTGGGCGGCACCCCGCTGATGTGGAAAACGGGGCACAGCCTGATCAAGGTCAAGATGAAGGAAACCGGCAGCCCGCTGGCGGGTGAAATGAGCGGGCATATCTTTTACGCGCATGACTTTTACGGGTTCGACGATGCCCAATATGTCGCGGTTCGCTTCATCCGGGCGATCCGAGAGCTGGGCGGATCACTGACCGCCTTGAAGGACGCGATGCCGGCGATGATCAACACGCCCGAAATGCGCTTCCAGGTCGATGAAGCGCGCAAGTTTGCTGTCGTCGATGAAATCCTCGATCGGCTTGCCGCAGACGGGGCAGACGTCAACCGCACCGATGGCGCGCGGGTCAACACAGCAGACGGCTGGTGGCTGCTCCGCGCGTCAATCACGCAGGTTGTGCTGGTGGCGCGCGCCGAGGCCAAGGACGAGGCCGGGCTGGCGCGGCTGATGGAACAGATCGACGCGCAGTTGGAGGCCTCGGGGCTCGAGCGCGGCGAGCAGGTCGGGCATTAGCGCAGCCCGTCGTGGCAAAGCCACGCCGTCGATCCTCATTGCATGAGGTCGGCCGGGCTTGCGCGAAGTCGATCTAGCAACGCTAAATCGTGCTCGCGCCGCTCCTACGCCCCCGGTGCCTCGATCGCCCTGATCTCCTTGACTGGCTGCGGCACCGATTTGTCGACCCGTGCCGATGCAAGCGAGGCCACCACGGCTTCGTCGCGACCATAAATATCGGCGAAGGTCGCAAGCTTGCCATCGCCCGCCGACGCCATGGTGAAATAGTTGATGTAAACCGGAATTTTCTCGGCGAACGGCACCTTGGTGTTCTCGCCAGCCTTGAACAGGTTGGCCGCCTCGTCCGACGCCATGCCTGCCTGCATGATCGCGAGCACGATCGCGAGTTCGACCGCGCGTTCGGACCGGATGCACCCATGGCTAAGCGCGCGGCCCGGCCGTGCGAACAGTTCGCGCGCATTGGTGTCGTGAACGAAGATCGCATGCGGATTGGGCATGTCGATCTTCATCATGCCAAGCGAATTGCCCGGGCCGAACTTCTGAACGACGCTCAAGCCGCCGCCGGCCAGATTGGTCCAGGTATAGCCGCGTGCGCGCGCCGTGCCGGGCGACTTGCGGATCAGCGCGCCCACCGATTCCTTGATAATGCTTTGCGGCACCGTCCATGTCGGGTGAACGACAATGCCTGTCGCCATTTCGGCCAGCTGCGGCGTCGCTGTCCGTCCCGGCTTTCCGACGACCGTACGATAGTGCGACACCGTTTTCCCGCGCGCGATTACGCGCAACTGGTATTCCGGGACATTCGTCCAGACATAACGCTGCCCCAGATCGGCGGGTAGCCAGCGCCAGCGTTCGAGATTGGTCATGATCAGATTGCGCCGCGCGGCATTGGCGATCGGCGTTGCGGCAAGCGCGGCCTTGAGCGCGGCATAATCGGGATGTTTCGGCTCAAGCTGCCTAAGCGTTGCAGGAACGTCGCTGCTCGCCAGAGCCTGCACCATCAGCGTCGATGTTGGCATCGCCTGCGCATCGGGATCGCGCACGAACCACTGCACCCGCGCCGAAGATGGCGTACGGCCGTCGCGCAGGTCTGAAACAAGCTGGCCAAACAGCATTGTCGCCAGCGCATTGAGCGCATCGCCCTCCCCCGCCGCAATCGCGCGATCGAGCGCCTCGGGCTGATAATCCACTGGCTTCAACCCATGCGCGGCAGAAGCGCGGATCGCGGTGAGCAAGGATCGCGCTGCGATGGCGGGCCACACCGCGACAGGGTTTGTCGGCACGACGAGCGGACGAACAATCTGCTGATCGCCCAACGGAAACGGCGGCAGGACCGACGCCGGCGGGGCAGGCTGCACTGCGGGCGGCAGGATCGAGACAGGGGCATTTTGGGCGGCAAGCGGAGCGGCAACGCCTGCGGCAAACGCAACAAGACCAAAGCGCCAAGGAAGTAAGTTACTGATACTCATCATAATTGCGCGATTACCCGGTGACCGCGCGGCATGGCAAGCGGAATGCGGCGTGACGCGCCAAGACAAGTTGAACGCAAACCGGGGGGTGTTGTGCGTTGAAACGAGCCATATCATCGTCGAACCGCCCGGATGACCTGAACGAAGCGCGGCTCATACCAGCCGACCCAGCGGCGTTTGGTGAACCACACCGCCTCGTTCCACGCGTGATAGAAGCTCTCATTGCCGCGCTCGCTATACGCACGCGACCGCGACACCCCCGCGATTCGCGCCGCGTCCTTGATGCTGTTCCCATCTGCCAGCGCACCGATGAACACCGCGCGCCAGTCAGGCGGCCCAGGAGGTGGAGCAGGCTTGGGCCGGGGCGTCTGAAACGGCGCAAACCGCGCCTCCGCAAAAGCACGCACCTGCGCCTTGCGGCGGGGCTTGATCATGATTGGAACATTATGTGAACATAGGCAAAATGTCAATCAAACAAAATTCAGCCCCGAGATCCAAACTCACGTTCCTGATCATGCATAGCCTGCTTCGCATTCCCCCGATGAGCACGGAACCAATGCGATCGCTGCGGGTTTCAAAATCATCGCCAGATGCAGAACATGCGGTGGCGATCTGTTCCCCTTTCAGGAGCTCATCTATGCCGCATCACGTCCCCAACCCCACTGCCGGCCGCCCTATCGGCAGCGCTGCGATTTTGATCGTTTCCGATAATGGCTTCGAGCAATCCGAACTCGAAGTTCCGCGTGGTGCGTTGCGCAATCATGGGGCGACAGTGCACGTTGCGACGCCTGAAGGCGTTGCCGTGCGCGGGTGGCAGGGCAAGGATTGGGGCCAGAGCGTCGAGGCCGATTTGAGTTTGAGTGACGCCGATGTGGGCGATTATGACGCGCTGGTGCTGCCCGGCGGGCAAATGAATCCCGATCTGCTGCGTGTAAACCCGGCTGCAATCGCGCTGATCAAGGCTTTCCATGCGGCGGGCAAACCGATTGCCGCCATTTGTCATGCGCCATGGCTGTTGATCGAGGCCGATCTGCTCAATGGCGTGCGCGCGACAAGCTATGGCTCGATCCGCACCGATGTGATCAATGCCGGTGCCGAGTTTGTCGATGAAAGCGTGGTGAGCGATCAAGGCCTGATTACCAGCCGCAGCCCCGAGGATCTTGACGATTTCGTCGCCGCGATTGTGGACGCCATCGAGCAGAACATAACCGCCGACGCGTGAACACTATCTGGACCGGGGTAAGGGGGTCAGGCTTGTTCCGATCACCCCTGCTTTGCCAGCCAGTCTTCCAACCACTTGATGCTGTAATTGCCGTCAATCACGTCGGGCTGTTCGAGCAGCGCCTGGTGGAGCGGGATGTTGGTTTTGACGCCATCGACCACCATTTCCTCGAGTGCGCGGCGCATGCGCATCATGCAGGTTTCGCGGGTGCGGCCATAAACGATCAGCTTGCCGATCATGCTGTCGTAGTAAGGCGGGATGCGATACCCGGCATATAGCCCGCTATCGACGCGCACGTGCATCCCGCCTGCGGGGTGATATGCCGTCACGGTGCCGGGTGAGGGCATGAACGTCCGCGGGTCTTCGGCATTGATCCGGCATTCGATCGCATGGCCGCGAAATTCAAGATCCTCCTGCCTTACCGAAAGCCCGCCGCCCTGCGCCACGCGGATCTGTTCGCGAACGAGATCGAATTCGGTGATCATTTCAGTAACGGGATGTTCGACCTGAATCCGCGTGTTCATCTCGATGAAATAGAATTGGCCGTCTTCCCACAGAAACTCGATCGTTCCCGCGCCGCGATAGCCCATGCCGGCCATCGCGCGCGAGACGATGCCGCCCATGCGTTCGCGTTCTTCAGCCGAAATGACTGGTGATGGCGCTTCTTCCAAAACCTTTTGGTGCCGCCGCTGAAGCGAACAATCGCGTTCGCCGAGATGGATCGCATTGCCTTCGCCATCGCCGAAAATCTGGAATTCGATATGGCGCGGATTGCCGAGATATTTTTCAAGATAAACGGTAGCATCGCCGAACGCCGCCTTGGCCTCGGTTCCCGCCTGCTGCATCTGGGTTTCGAGTTCTTCTTCGGTATTGACGACCTTCATGCCGCGACCGCCGCCACCTGACGCCGCCTTGATGATCACCGGATAGCCGATTTCACGCGCGATCGCCTTGGCTTCGCCGACATCGTCGATCGCGCCATCCGAACCCGGCACAAGCGGCAGCCCGAGCGCGCCTGCGGTTTTTTTGGCCATCACCTTATCGCCCATCGTCCGGATGTGTTCGGGCTTGGGGCCGACGAAGATCAGTTTATGTTCTTCGATGATTTCGGCGAAGCGGGCATTTTCGGAAAGGAAGCCATAACCGGGGTGGATCGCATCGGCACCCGAAATTTCGGCAGCGGAGATGATCGCGGGGATGTTGAGGTAGCTGTCCTTGGCGGCTGGCGGCCCGATGCAGATCGCCTCGTCGGCAAGACGAACATGCATCGCATCGGCGTCGGCAGTCGAATGCACCGCGACCGTCTTGATCCCCATTTCGTGCGCGGCGCGATGGATGCGCAGCGCGATTTCGCCGCGATTGGCGATCAGCAGCTTTTCGATGCTCATGATTATTCGACGATGACGAGCGGCTGATCGAACTCGACCGGCTGGCCATTGTCGACCAGAATCTGCGCCACTTTGCCGCCGCGCGTTGCGGTGATCGGGTTCATCACCTTCATCGCCTCGATGATGATGAGGGTATCGCCTTCGGCAACGGTCGATCCTACGGTGACGAACGGCGCAGCTTCGGGCGAGGCGGCGAGATAACAGGTGCCGACCATCGGCGATCTGACCGTGCCGGGATGATCGCCTCCCGAAACTGCCGCTGCTGGCGCCGAAGCCGGAGCAGCCGAATGCAATGCCGCAGCAGGCGCGGGTGCAGATGCGGCATAAACGGGAGGGGCAGCAGGCGATGCCTGAACTTTCCGCGCAACCTTGATCTTGCGATCGCCGTCTTCGACTTCGATTTCGGTAAGCTGCGATTTGTCGAGCAATTCGGCGAGGTCTCGCACCAGCGCGATATCGATTTGCATGGAGTGTTTTTCAGTCATAAAATCCCCGGTTGTCTGGTCCTGTGCGTTACAAGTCTAAAGGCTGGCGGCCGCGTCGATCGCCAAAAGATAGCTGAGCGAACCGAAGCCCGAAACGGTTCCGATCGCCGCGCGCCCGACAAAGCTGGTGTGCCGGAATTCCTCGCGCGCATGCGGGTTGGAAAGATGCACCTCGATCACCGGCACCTGGATCGACCGGATCGCATCGTACAGCCCGACCGACGTGTGCGTTAACGCACCGGCATTGAGCAAGACGGCCTGCGCCCGTTCGGCATTGGCTTCATATAGCCAGTCGATCAGATGGCCTTCATGGTTCGACTGGCGGATATCGAGCCGAACACCCAGCCCGTCGCAATGACGGTCCATTTTTGCTGCCACATCATCGAGTGTTTCGGTGCCATAAATATGCGGCTCGCGCGCGCCAATCGCGTTGAGATTGGGCCCGTTGAGCACGTAGATCGTGACAATATCGGCATCGAGATCGTTGGCGTGGCGCGGCATGGCATCGGTCCTAATAGGCTGGACGTCGATTGGCAAACGCCGCACTGTGATCTACAGCATTTGTGCGATTGGCGTTTGAGGCATAGGCTATCAGCATGGCGCCACCGATTCCTGTCCATCTGGTGCAATACAACCCGGATTGGCCGGACAAGGCGGCGCACCTGTCCGATGGTCTTGGCCCGCTCAAGCCGCTGCTGATCATTGTTCATCATATCGGATCGACTTCGGTCCCGGGGATGATGGCGAAGCCGGTCATCGACCTGATGCCGCTTGTTGCCGACCTGAACCAGTTCGATGCGAAGCGATCGATTGTCGAAGCAATCGGCTATGCCTGGCACGGTGAATTTGGCGTCGAGGGACGCAGATTCTGTACGCTGGACGATGATAATGGCGTGCGGATTGCGCAACTGCATTGCTATCAAGATGATTCGCCGCATGCCAAGCGCCAGCTTGCATTTCGCGACTATCTCCGCGCTTTTCCCGATGTTGCTGCGGCTTATGAGGCCGAAAAGCACAGGGCCAGCAAGCTGTTTCCGAACAATTCGGTCGATTACAGTCGCGAAAAGGGCGCCTTCATCCGCGAAGCCGAAGCCAAGGCGCTCGAATGGATTACAGGAGATGAAGGCAGCGATTGACGCACAGCCTGCTGCGCCCCATCTGGCCTGACATGACGATCTCCATCATTTTGAACGGTGAACCGCGCGTTGTCGCATCGGCCACCAGCATTGCCCGCCTTGCGCAGGATATCGGCCTTGATCCGGCAAAAGTTGCGGTCGAGCGCAACCTTGAAATCGTGCCGCGTTCGACACTGGCCGATGTGATCCTGGCCCACGGGGACACGATCGAGATTGTCCATTTTGTCGGCGGCGGACAAGGGGCGAAGTCAGGTGATGGCGACACATGGTCA
>JANPIQ010000373.1:0-6367 GCA_031425075.1 Sphingomonadales bacterium | reverse complement strand
CGGCCCGATATCAAGCTGCTGTTCCTCGTCGGTTCGTGCCCGTCCGAAGTCATCAAGATGGATCTGGCCAAGGCCGCACAACGGCTGTCAGCCAAGCACGATCCCGGTGTCAAAGTACTTAACTATTCGGGCAGCGGGATTGAAACGACATTCACTCAGGGCGAAGATGCCTGCCTCGCCGCGCTCGTGCCGGTGATGGCGGCATCCGACGCCGAACAGCTGCTGATCGTTGGCGCTCTTCCCGATGTCGTCGAGGACCAGTTCCGCCGCTTGTTTGCCGAGCTTGGGATCAAGCGAGTCGCCTCGCTGCCCGCGCGCCGCGCCGCTGATCTGCCGCAAGTCGGGCCGAACACGAAGTTTCTTCTCGCCCAGCCCTTCCTTGGCGACACCGCAACAGCACTCGAAGGTCGCGGTGCCAAGCGGCTTGACGCACTCTTCCCGTTCGGCGCAGAAGGCACCACTGACTGGCTCCATGCCGCCGCCAAAGCCTTCGGGATCGACGAGATGCACTTCCGCCGGGTCATTGCACCGGGCCGCGAACGCGCCAAGCGTGCGCTCGAGCGCCACAAGGCTTTGCTCGCCGACAAGCGGATTTTCTTCATGCCCGATTCGCAGCTCGAAATCCCGCTCGCGCGCTTTGTCGCGAACGAACTCGGGATGATACCAACCGAAGTCGGCACGCCCTATCTTCACCGCGACCACCTTGCGCGCGAACTCAACGCGCTGCCATCGGGAACAGTGATCAGCGAAGGTCAGGATGTTGATCGCCAGCTCGATCGTGTCCGCGCCGAACGCCCCGATTTGACTGTTTGCGGGCTTGGTCTTGCCAACCCACTCGAGCGTGAGGGGCTGACGACCAAATGGTCGATCGAACTGGTATTTTCCCCGGTCCATGGTTTCGATCAAGCAGGCGATCTCGCCGAACTGTTTGCCCGGCCGTTGGTACGCCGCGACAAGATCAAGGCGCTTAGCACATGCAGCTAACCGTCTGGACCTATGAGGGGCCACCCCATGTCGGCGCGATGCGGGTTGCCACGGCAATGACGGGGCTGCACTATGTGCTCCACGCGCCGCAGGGCGATACCTACGCCGATCTGCTGTTCACGATGATCGAACGGCGGGGCGCGCGGCCTCCGGTGACCTATACGACGTTCCAGGCACGCGATCTTGGGGGCGATACTGCCGAGTTGTTCAAGAGTGCGGCTCAAGACGCGTATGACCGCTTCCAGCCGCAGGCGATGATCGTCGGATCGTCATGCACCGCCGAATTGATTCAGGACGATCCGGCGGGCCTTGCCGAGGCAATGCGGTTGCCGATACCGGTTATCCCGCTCGAAATGCCATCGTACAGCCGCAAGGAAAGCTGGGGTGCTTCGGAAACATTTTACCAGCTGGTGCGCAATCTGGCCAACAAAGCAAATATTGCCGCCCCACGCGAAGGCCGTCGTCCCATCGTCAATCTGCTCGGCGCGACTGCACTCGGTTTTCGCCACCGCGACGATGTCGTCGAGATCACCCGGCTGCTCGACGCGCTTGGGATCGACATCAACGTCGCCGCTCCACTCGGCGCGACGCCGCACGATCTGACGCGGGTTGGCGCTGCCGATTTCAACATCGTCCTCTATCCCGAAATCGCCGATCAGGCGGCGCGCTGGCTCGAAAAAACCTTTCGCCAGCCGTTTACGAAAATCATTCCCATCGGCCATGGCGCGACGTGCGAATTCATCCGCGAAGTCGCTGCACTCGCTGGCGTCGATCCAGCGCCTGTGCTGACCAGCGACACCTGCCGGATGCCATGGTGGTCGCAATCGATCGATTCGACCTATCTGACCAGCAAGCGCGTTTTCATCTTCGGTGATGCGACCCATGCGATTGCCGCAGCACGGATCGCCAAGGACGAACTTGGCTTCGAAGTCGTCGGTCTTGGCTGTTACAACCGCGAGTTCGCGCGCGACATCCGCGCCGCCGCTGCGCTCTACGGCGTCGAGCCGCTGATAACCGACGATTATCTCGCGGTCGAAGACGCGATCGCCGCACTCCAGCCCGAACTGGTGCTCGGGACGCAGATGGAACGCCATATCGCCAAGCGGCTGCGCATTCCGTGTGCCGTGATTTCGGCCCCGGTTCATGTCCAGGATTTCCCCGCGCGTTACTCCCCGCAAATGGGTTTTGAAGGCGCAAACGTAATCTTCGACACCTGGGTCCACCCGCTCGTCATGGGGCTTGAAGAGCATCTGCTCCACATGTTCCGCGATGATTTCGAATTCAACGATGCAGCGGGTGCTTCGCATTTGGGCGGGCATGGTGCTGCCTCACCCGCCGAAGTCGCTCAGCCCGAGATCGAAACCGCCAACGATGATATCGCCACGGTTTCATGGACAGGCGAAGCCGAAGCCGAGCTCAGAAAAATCCCGTTCTTCGTGCGCGGCAAGGCGCGCCGGAACACCGAAAGCTACGCCGCAGCCCAAGGCATCCGACCCATAACACTGGAAACTTTGTATGACGCCAAGTCGCACTTTGCCCGCTGAGGCCGCCCCCCTGCGCGTCGTGATTGTCACGCTCGACAATCACCTCGCGGGCACGGCCGAGCGCGTGGCTGCGCGCTTTGCTGGCGACAATGCAAATATCGACATCGCGTTTCACGCGGCTTCGGACTGGGATGCCAACCCGTACAAGCTGACCCAGTGCCGCGCCGACATTCTCGCAGGTGACATCATCATCTGCACGATGCTGTTCCTCGAAGACCATATCCGCGCGGTGATGCCGCAGATCGAAGAACGCCGTGCCGATTGTGCAGCGCTTGTCTGCCTCATGTCGGCAGGCGAAGTCGTCAAGCTGACCCGTATGGGCAATTATGACATGGGCAAGCCCGCCAAAGGCCCGCTCGCGATGCTCAAGCGGCTGCGCGGATCGTCGAAGCCCGGTGCGGCTAGTTCGGGCGCGGGGCAGATGAAAATGCTGCGCCGCCTGCCCAAGATGCTGCGCTTCATCCCTGGCACCGCGCAGGATGTCCGCGCCTATTTCCTGACGATGCAATATTGGCTGGCAGGATCCGACGACAATATCGCCAACATGATCCTCGCGCTTGCCGATCGTTACGCAGCGCGCGCAGGCGAACCCAGGCGGGCGGTTGCCCCGCAATCCTATCCAGAGGTCGGCGTCTACCATCCCCGGATGGCGGGCCGCATGACAGAGCAGGCCGAACGGCTCCCGGTATCTCCCTCCATGACCACCGGGTCCGTCGGTCTGCTCTTGCTCCGTTCCTACGTGCTGGGCCACGATACCGGCCATTATGACGGCGTGATCGCGGCGATGGAGGCCCGTGGCCTTCGCGTAATCCCGGCATTTGCCAGCGGCCTCGATCAGCGGCCGGCGGTTGAGACATTCTTCATGAAGGACGGCAAGGCCAGCGTCGATGCCGTCGTATCGCTGACAGGCTTTTCGCTCGTCGGTGGCCCGGCTTACAACGATGCCGATGCCGCCGCCGATATGCTGGCAAAACTCGATGTGCCGTATCTTGCCGCGCATCCATTGGAGTTCCAGACGCTCCAGCATTGGGGGGCTGGCACCCAAGGCCTGCTCCCGCTCGAAGCGACGATGATGGTCGCAATCCCCGAACTCGATGGCGCGTCGGTGCCAAGCGTGTTCGGCGGGCGATCCGATGGCACCGATACACCCTGCACCGGATGCGATCGCGGCTGCGTGTTCCCCGCAAGCGCGCTCACCCGCGCGATGCAGCCATGCACCGAACGCGCCGAGGCGCTTGCCGCCAAAACTTTGAAGCTGGTGGCGCTGCGCCGCTCAGAACGCGCGGATCGCAAGATCGGCATCATGCTGTTCAACTTCCCGCCCAATTCGGGATCGGCAGGCACGGCAGCGTTTCTGAGCGTGTTCGAATCGCTCCACGCGACGATGAAGGCGATGGCGGACGAAGGATACACCATTGCCGTTCCCGCTGACGTCAATGCGCTGCGCGACGCGGTGCTGAAGGGCAATGCCGAACGCTTTGGCAGCGAAGCCAATGTCCATACCCGCATCGCGACCGACGATCATGTCCGCCGCGAACCGCATCTCGATGCTATTGAGGCACAATGGGGCCCGGCCCCCGGACGCCAGCTAGCCGATAGCCATGGCATCCACATTTTGGGGGCGCAGTTCGGCAATATGTTTGTCGGGCTGCAACCAGGCTTCGGGTATGAAGGTGATCCGATGCGGCTGCTGTTCGATGGCCGCTTCACCCCGACACACGCCTTCACCGCCTGCTACCGCTGGCTGCGCGAAGATTTCGGCGCGCACGCGGTGCTCCACTTCGGCACCCACGGCGCGCTCGAATTCATGCCCGGCAAGCAGACCGGGATGACCGCGAAGTGCTGGCCCGAGCGGCTGATCGGCGATGTGCCGCATTTCTATCTCTACGCGGCGAACAATCCATCCGAAGCGATGATCGCCAAACGCCGGTCGGGTGCGACGCTGATCAGCTATCTGACGCCTGCTGTGTCAAAGGCCGGGCTTTACAAAGGCCTCAACGATCTGAAGGCGAGCATCGATCGCTGGCGTTCAAGCCCGCCCGAAGCGGTCGCCGAACGCACCAGCCTTGTTGAACTGATGCGCGATCAGGCCGAAGCCATCGACCTCTCCGCGCCGATCTGCGACGCCGATGTCCACGCGCTCGCGATCAAGCTATACGAAATCGAAGAAGCGCTGATCCCCAACGGGCTGCACATTGTGGGCGAGGGCGAAACCGCCGAAGCCCGTGTCGATCTGCTCGAAGCGACCTGCATGTCACGAGGGGGCGATCAGCCGACCCGGCTCTCGCTCGAAATGCTCGTTGCAGGCGATATTCTCGCCTTTGCGTCAAGCGGGCTCGATGAAGGGCTCGAAACACGGGCGCTCTTTGCCGAACTTGCGGCGATGGATGCAAAGCTTGCCGTAAATCCCGAAATCGAAGCGATCGTGACCGCACTCGACGGGCGCTATATTCGCCCCGTCGCGGGCGGCGATGTCATCCGCAATCCCGATATTCTCCCCACGGGTCGCAACATTCATGGGTTCGATCCCTTCCGCCTGCCATCGGCGTTCGCACTGAAGGATGGGGCGGAACAGGCAGATCGTGTGCTAGCGCGGCACCGCGACGATACAGGCAGCCTGCCTGAGTCTGTCGCGATGGTGCTCTGGGGAACCGACAATCTGAAGAGCGAAGGCGCGCAAATGGCGCAGGCGCTCGCGCTGATCGGCGCGCGGCCGCGCTTCGACAGTTATGGCCGCTTGTCGGGGGCCGAACTGATCCCGCTCGCCGAATTGGGCCGCCCCCGGATCGATGCCATCGTCACATTGTCGGGCATTTTCCGCGATTTGCTCCCGATGCAAACGCGGATGCTCGCCGAAGCGGCGTTCCTTGCTTCGGAAGCCGATGAGCCGCTCGATCAAAATTTCGTCCGCAAGCATACGCTTGCGCACCAAAACGATCTCAATTGCGATCTCGAAACAGCATCGCTCCGGGTCTTTTCGAACAACGAAGGTGCTTATGGGGCCAACGTCAATCTGATGATCGATGCCTCGACATGGACCGACGAGACAGAATTGGCCGACTCGTTCGAACGGCAAAAGGGCTTTGCATACGGGCGCAACGGTCGCCCGCAAAAGCAGGCTGCGTTGCTCAAAAATGCACTCGCTGGCGTGGATTTTGCTTACCAGAATCTCGAATCGGTCGAGCTCGGCGTCACGACGATCGACCATTATGTCGATGGCCTCGGCGGGATCAGCCGCTCGATCAAGCGCGCCAAGGGTGAGGCCGCACCGATCTATATCAGTGATCAGACGCAAGGCAGCGGCAAGGTCCGCACGCTTAACGAACAGGTCGCGCTCGAAACGCGTAGCCGCACATTGAACCCAACATGGTTCGAAGGCATGCTCAAACATGGCGGCGAAGGCGTCCGCCAGATCGATGCGCAAGTCACCAACTGCATGGGCTGGTCAGCCACCACCGGCCAAGTCGACCCGTGGGTGTATCAGCGGATCAGCGAAACCTTCGTCCTCGATCCCGAAATGCGCAACCGGATGGCAGCGCTCAACCCAAAATCGTCGATGCGCGTTGCCAACCGCCTGATCGAAGCAAGCGACCGCAACTATTGGTCACCCGACGCCGAAACACTTGCAGCACTCCATGCCGCAACCGATGCCATCGAGGATATCCTCGAAGGCGTGGCGGCATAACAAGGATATTTTGATGGCCCTACTCGATCCCCCAACCCGCGGTGCCGATGGCGAAGGCTCGGTGCAGGTTCGCCTCGATCCGGTCGACCGGATCGGCAATGCCAAGGTGTTCGCGGTCTATGGCAAAGGCGGCATCGGCAAATCGACGACATCG
>JANPIQ010000372.1:0-18375 GCA_031425075.1 Sphingomonadales bacterium | reverse complement strand
ACTCGGTCGCAACCTTCGATGTTTCCGCCTTGTGACACGATGAACAGCTTTCATTGAGGTGCGCGTTGTGATCGAACCAGCCGAGCTTCATATAACGATCGGGCTGGACAACCTTGGCGATTTTGAACGGCGCTGCCGCGTTGGTTCCCGGCTGGACGACGTGGCAATCGTAACATGCCCCGCCTTTTGAAAACACTGCACGGATCGCCGCTTCGGCGTTGTTGGGCACGAAATTGACCCCGCGCGCATAATCCTGCGCGGTTTCCATATAGGCGTAATCGCCCGGGCGCCGCCGCGACATGCCCGACAGTTGGATCGGCTTGCCGGGCGTGTAAGAGCGATAAAATCCACGCAGATCGGCAACGACTTGCGCCGGATCGCCGTGCCGCATCGTCCGCAACGTGCCGCCGATATTGTCGAACGCCAGATCGTGACACATCGCGCAATCGGCCTCCATATCCACCTCTTTGAATTGCGTTCCATCGGCGGTCGCGGTGTGGCAATCCTTGCAGGCAAGGCTGTTGCCCCACCCCTGCTGACCCTTGAGCGTCTGCGTCATCCGCGCGATGCCGTTGGTTTTCGACATGTGGATATCGTGCGGGAACTTGAGGCCATTATCCTCGGACACTTTGCCGGTAAGTTCGACGCGTTTGGTCAGCCGCTCGTCGCCTTTGAAACCGATGGTGATGGCGGGCTGAAACTGCGGATGCGCAAGCCCGAAATCACCGGCATTCTTGAGCTTGGTATCGGTCAACCGCGTGTTGAGCGAAGAGTGACAATCGGTGCAAAATTTTTGCGCGGTCGGCGTCATCGCGCCTTCGCCTTCATGTTCGGTATGACATTCGACGCACCGGCCTTCGGGCACATTGAATGCAGCCTTGAACAGGCCTTCGACCTGCCCGCCAATACCCGGCTTTTCCATCGATCCTGCGATACGATCGGGCGCTGCATGTTCATGTGCCACATCCTTGTGGCAGGTCATGCAGGTGCTGTCCGAAATGGTGACAAACTTTTCGGTGTGGCAAGCCTGACAATTATTCTCGAGGCTCGAATGCGCCGAACTCAGCGATCCGCTGGTCCACATCGTATCGGCGTGGAAGCTGGCATCGCGCGTTTCGACGCCCTTCGATGTCGCGTAGGTGTAGATCGGCCATGCCAGAAACAGTGCCAACACCGAAATGATGAGGCCCCACGCCATGGGCCGTCGGCCAGGCAAAATGCGCCTCAACGTGAAAAGGCCGATCTCTTCCTTCTCTTCGCTGGCGTCGGAGAGTGCGCCAGTCCGCTCGATCGTAATAACGACGTCGCTGCCATCTTTGGCAACTTTGAGCACATGTCCTCCGAAGCGGACTTCACAGCCCGCATTGACATCGACTTCGGCGCGTTGCGTCGAGCGCCCGTCGAGATCGAACGGAAGCCCGCCGACCGCTTCGATCGTCAGACGGCCCGACTCGCCAACCGTCATCCGTGCATGATGCAAGTCCACCGCCAGATCGGGCAGATGGATTTCATTGGCCGCATCGCGACCGATCCCGATCGACGCGACCTGATGCGTGACCGGACGAACAATCTCTCTGCCATCGGCAGTGCGTGAAATCTGGCGGACGATGAAAGCCATGAGAAGAAGCCTACCAGTAGAAGAAAACGCTGACGATGTGCGCGAGCAATGCCGCGATCAGCGCAAAAGTGACGGGAACGTGCACGTAAAGCCAGATTTCGAGCAACGCCTTCAACCGCAAATGGCGGCGCACGCGCGCAAGCATCGCCTCCTTGCGGGTCAGCAGCACATCGACACGCTCGACAGGATCATTGTCGATATTGGGCTTGTAAGCTGTTTCGCGCCGAATTTCGGCCTGAGCCGACCGCGTCGCGCAATTTGGATAATTTCCGGAAAGGCGCCGCAGGATTCCGCCGCCGAACGGATCCTGGTCGAGCGACAGCCGGACCAGCTCTGCCTGGTTTGCCGACAATGGCTGCGCGGCATCGTGCAATTGCCGGTCGATCGAACGCAGGCTTTCGAGCATCTGCTTTTCGGTCATCTCGGCGCGATTGTTCGACATTGTCTGCGGCAGCGTGCTGTAACCGATGATCCCGAAAATGCCCGAAATGATGACGAACATCATCAGCACATAAGACAGCGTGTGCACATTCCATCCGAACTGGAACCCGGTGTGGAGCGTGCCCACGACGATCAGGCTCAACCCCAGATACACATGCGCCGATGTCCAAGATTTGAGCGACCAGCGTTTTCGCGTCATCGCGCGCTTGCGCACGCCGAGCATTGTCAGCCAGACAATCAGTCCTGCCCCGATCGTACCGAGGAGATAACCATACCAGCTGCCGCCATTGTGGCGCGGCTGCACATCGATCAGCGCATAGGCAAGGATCATCGCAACGCTCATCGCGATCGAAATCTTCAACCAGCGGAAATTTTCATGCCGCAGAAATCCGTCGTGCGTTCCATCGCTACGAACACGCCCTGTCTGGACTGCCTGGCGGGGAGCTTGCGTCGCCATCGTCAATTCCCCTTATCTAGGCGAGCGATGCTGAGGAACGCTTCGGGCGCAACGCGGATCGCCGCACCGGTCGGGCAAGCCCGGACGCACGCCGGGCCGCCTTCAATCCCCGAACACATATCGCATTTGATCGCCTTCTTCGCCTTTTCGACCGATGGATCGGCGTTCGCGTAGGACCATTTCTTGCTTGGCTCGCCGGGACCAGGCCCCGATCCGAACAAGAGCCAGTTCAGCAGGCCGGGCTTTTTCGGAGGCACCGCATCCATCCGGATCACGCCATAAGGGCAATTGCGCTGACAATTCCCGCAGCCGATGCAGGTGTCCTGGATATAGACTTCGCCATCGGGACCACGATGAATGGCATTGGGGGGGCAATCGGCCATACAATGCGGATGTTCGCAATGTCGGCACGATGTTGGCACATGAAGATGCGCGAACGTCCGCCCCGCTTCACGATCGAGCCGTGACAAACCATCATGGCTATCGGCGCACGCCTTTTCGCAATTGTCGCAGCCAACGCAGAGATTCTCGTCGATCAAAAGCACATCGGTGGCTTCGCCGATGCCGTTTTCCACAAGGAAATTGGCAACATTGGAATACATATCGACAACGCCTGAAAAGCTGTCTTTTTTGGCTTCGATGAACGCGTTGACGTCCTGGCGCGACGCCATATCCTTGCGTAGCTTTTCGAGAAGCGCCGGCCGTTTCTGCATCAGGATGTTGAACGAATAGCCTTCGAGCCGGATGACTTCGGATTTGACCGCGGCACGAACGGTCGCCGTCCGTTTACCTCCGCCGATGAGCGTCATTTCCCCCACATAGGACCCGGCAGGCAGATATGAGAGGAACACAGGCTTTCCGCCGATCTTCTTTTCGACGACCATCGAGCCTTGCCGAACGACGAAGATATCTGTTCCCTGCTCGCCTTCGCTGATGACGGGCTTGCCTGCGCTGATCGTCTGGATTTCGTAGGCGTCGAGCACCTCTTTCAAATCCTTCCGATCGACACCCGAACCGAAAAGCTGAAGCAGCTGTCGTTCGGTCGAAATGCGTTCGATTGCACGCTTGGCTGCCGGAACCTGGCTTTGCAGCCGCAAAGCTGCCGTCCTCGAAATCTCGACGCATATGCAATTCTGCGCGGCAACGACTGTGGCACCGCGACGGCGACCTGAAATCAACCCGACTTCACCAAAGATCGTGCCCATTTCGATCGGGACTGTCCGGCTGGGGTCATTGGGATCGATCTGAACCGCAACCGATCCGGCAGCAACCGCGAAGAGCGAGGATCCGGGTGCATTTCGCACAAAAATTTCATCGCCCTTGCGATACGCCCGCACTTCGGAATCGAGCATGAACTCGCGCATCTGGAGCGGCGACATTTCCTGCAGGATGATCACGTTGGTGCGTAGCAGATCGAGCCAGTAATCAACGCTGTAGGTGCCGGGCAAATTCTTGAATTTGTCTTCTAAGATAGGTTCATCTGCAGGCTTCAACGTCGTGTTGCCATTTATGAATTCAACGACATCATGCCCCTGATTCATACAGTGCTTGATTAACGGATAGCCTGCAAGCGCGCCGATGACGAAGATGCCGGGCTTTGTCGTTTCGAACACGGGCGACAGTTTTGGGTAAGCCATCCGGTCAGGACTGGTAAATTCGATCCCCGACTTTTCGACGAACGCACGCGGCGGCGCCGAACCCATCCGTGCAATGATCCGGTCCGATCTGACTTTCACTTCCCCATCGGGCGTGTCGAGCGTGATATAGCCAGGCTCGACAAGGCTTGGCGTGGTGCCAGCGCGAACGATAACGCGTCCTGTGTCGCGGGCTTCGAACAACGCCTTGACGTTGGCATCCTTAGCGGTCGAAAATTCAGGGCCGCGATTGACAATCGTCACAACGTTTCGCTGCGCGGTATCGGCGGCGAGACCCAATGCGTTTTCAATTCCGGCATCGCCGCCACCGATCACACAAATATGTTCATCGATATATTCGGTGGGGTCGTCGAGCTGATACTGCACGTGCGGCAAATCGCCGCCCGGGCATCGCATCAGGTTCGGGTTGCCTTGCGTGCCGATCGCCAGCACCACGTGTTCGGCCTGAACCTTTTCTCCATTGGTCAATTCGATTGAAAACCCGCCCTTGTCTCCAATGATTGCCTTTACCTCGGCGTTCTTGCGCACGTTTACATTGTTTGCGGCGGTCTGGATATCCCAGGTTTCGAGAATGGTTTCGCGCTTGCCCGCTGCGAAATCGACGTCGGCACGCAGGATGAGCTGGTTGGGCGTCGCCATGACGTGCTTGCCCTTTTGATACTTGTAGATCGTATCCGAAAGGTGATCGGTTTTTTCGAGAAGGACATGCGACAGGCCCAGCTTTGCCGCGCGCGATGCCGCTGCAAGGCCCGCTGGCCCCGAGCCTACGATCGCAATCCGGTACAGTTCCGACAAGTTCCCACCCCCCGCTTCAGGCCAAAACCATCGGCTTGTTTTCAAGCCCGATTTCTGATTTCAGGTGCGAACCCGGCCACTAGTCTATCATCTGGATTCGATAGCGCTAGAGGCGAAATACGGAAAAAAGTGCGGTGAAGGACGGTAAATGGTGATCGAAAACACAGTTGCAGCAAAGAGCGACAATCGAATCGCACGATGGGCACTGATCGTGGCAGCTCTGGTCGCTTTTGCGGCAGTTGGCGTTTCGATCTGGCGCGGTCAAACAGCAGGCAGCACAAATGCAACCGCCGAAAACGCGGAAGCTGGCGATGTCGAGACACGGATTGCCTCGCTTGAAGCCAAACTTAAGTCCGAACCGGACGACGCCAATGGCTGGCGCATGCTTGGCTGGTCGCTGTTCGGAACGGGCAAATATGCCGAAGCCGCATCTGCTTATGCTAAGGCGGTGCAAATCGAACCCAACAATGCCGAATATTGGTCCTCACTCGGCGAGGCACGCGTCATGGCCGGTAAGGGCGATGTCCCACCGGAAGCCAAGCAGGCGTTCGACAAGGCTGTCGCACTCGATCCCAAAGATCCCCGCGCGCGTTATTTTCTTGCGGTGCAAAAGGACATGTCGGGCGATCATCAAGGCGCAATCGATGCATGGTTCGCCTTGCTGGCAGACTCACCCTCGGGCGCGCCTTGGGAAGCCGATGTGAAAAAAGTGATCGCCCAGGTCGCACAGAAAGAAAATATCGACGTCACCGCGCGTATGAATGCACTCCGTCCCGCAACATCTGCCCCTGGCGGAGCTGCGATTGCGACTGCGCCGATCCCCGGAGCAAGCACGGCTCAAATGCGCGAAGCGGCAGCGCTTCCAAAAGGTCAGCAAGATGCCATGATCCAGGGTATGGTTGACGGACTCGACAAAAAACTCGCCGCCAATCCCGACAATCCGCAGGGCTGGATTATGCTCCTGCGCAGCCGTATGCAGCTTGGCGAAACCGCAAAAGCAAGCGCCGCGCTCAAATCCGCTCGGTCCACCTTTGCCAATGACCCACAAAAACTCGGGATGATCAATTCAGCAGCCAACGAATTGGGGGTGCGCTAACCGACGTTCAAACTGTCCGATGCAACAACCGCGTCGATCAACGATTCGGCAACGTCTCGCCGCACCTGCTGGTCAAGGATCAGCATCGCCAATCCATGCACCAAAGACCAGGCGCGCAGCATTGCGACGAACTCGACATCCTTAGGAGAGTCTTGGGGCAGCATCGAGGAGACGCCCATGCGCAAAAGATGCGCGGCGCTGCCGATTGGGCTTTCATAATCGGGGTGGGTATTGGCCGGGGTATAAGCGAACATCAGACGAAACAGCGATGGATTGGCAAGCGCAAACCGAACATAGGCGCGCCCGCTGCCGGCAAAGCCTTCGGCACCCCATGCCCCCCCTGCCGCTGCTTGCTCGTTGGCCAGCCGCGCAAATCCGGCATCGGCGAGTGCTGCCAGCATCGACTGCTTGTCGGGGAAATGACGATAAATCGCAGTCGCGCTTACGCCTACCCTACGTGCCACTTCGCGCAACGAGAACGTGTTGGCATTGCCGTTAGCGAGCAATTCGAGGCCCGCTTCAATCAGTGCGCTTCGCAAATCGCCATGATGATAACTGCGCTTTGAAACAACGATGTTGACAGTGTTATCTTCGGTTGGCATGTTTGCATTGTAAACATAGCCGAGTCGGCTGGCAAGCGAGGAAAAATGCAATGGCAAATGCAGTCGAGGCGTTGATCAGAAGAACAGTCGGAAAAGGCATCGGCACGGTCGCAGAATTTAATCGCAGCCGGATGAAGGCCATCACGCCGAATGCATATCTGTCGGGCATTCATGAACCGATGAAGACCGAAGTAACTATCGAAGGGCCAGCTGTAACAGGCACGCTCCCCGCAGAACTGGATGGGCGCTATATTCGCATCGGGCCGAACCCTGCCACCCCGCAAAATCATGAAGCCTATCACTGGTTCAGCGGTGACGGGATGGTTCACGGCGTCCGGCTCAAGGACGGCAAGGCCCTGTGGTATCGCAATCGCTGGATCCGCAGCACTTCGGTTGCCGAACATCTCGGCGAACCGCCCGCCCCCGGGCCACGCGGCGCTTTCGACACGGTCAATACCAATGTGCTTGGTCACGCAGGCAGCACCTGGGCTCTGGTCGAAGCCGGCGGGTCGCCGGTGCGTATTGATGAGGAACTCAACACGATTGCGTATGACAAATTCGGCGATACGCTGAAGGGCACTTTCACCGCGCATCCTCATCTCGATCCCGACAGCGGAGAAATGCATGCAATCTGTTATGACGCACAAGTGCCCGGCATCATTCGCCACGTCGTGGTCAACAATTTTGGTAAGGTCCGTCGCGAGGAACGCATCACGGTTCAGGACGGGCCATCGATCCATGATTGCATGATCACGCAGAGATACGTGATCATCCTCGATTTGCCGGTCACGTTTTCGATGAAACGACTGCTCGCGGGCTACAAATTCCCTTATGCTTGGAATCCCGATCACAAGGCTCGGGTGGGGCTGTTGCCACGAGAAGGTAAAGATGAAGACGTGATCTGGTGCGACGTCGAACCCTGTTATGTCTTTCACCCCGCAAACGCGTTCGACAACCCCGACGGCACAGTGACGATGGATGTCTGCGCGCACAACTCGATGTTCGCTGACAGCACCCGCGGGCCAGATTCACAGTCTGTGCCGTTCGAGCGTTGGACGATCGATCCTGCTGCACAGAAAGTGACGCGCAAAACCATCGACGCGGCCAGTCAGGAATTTCCGCGGCCCAATGAACGACTTATCGGCAAACCATATCGCTACGTTTATACAGTTGCGCTGCCCGAAGGCGGGGATGCCAGCTTCATGAACAAGACAGAGCTATACAAGCACGATCTCGAAGCCAGTGTACGGCAGGTCCATGATTTTGGCGAAGGCCGCGTTCCCGGCGAATTCATCTTTGTCGAGCGCAAGTCACCAACGTCCGAAGACGATGGATGGCTGATGGGCTACGTCATCGATCAAGCCAAACAGACAACTAATTTGGTGATCCTCGATGCCCAGAATTTCACCGGAGATCCTGTGGCGTCTGTTCATTTGCCACACCGCGTTCCACCGGGATTTCACGGCAACTGGATCGCCAGCAAATAGTCATTGACGATGGTGTAGAAACACGACAGATTTTCTGTCGTGTTTCTCCATTCCCCTGATCAGTTCGCTCTTGAAAGCAACAAGCGCCAAATTGTCGTGGCGTTTGCCGGGACAAGGCCTGAGGCGATTAAACTCGCGCCGATCGCGATTGAAGCGCGCAAATCAGGCGACATCGATTTCAGAATTGTCTTTTCCGGGCAACAGTCGGAGATGTTTTTCAACACATTGCTGGCCTTTGGGGTCGCTTCCGATCAGCTATTGGGATCAAACCACACATTTCAAACCCGCGAAGTGGGTGTCATGCGAGCATTGGCCTCGGCGTATCTGCGCAGGGTTCAGCCCGATCTCGTTCTGGTGCAAGGCGATACCAATACCGCGCTTGCGTGCGCGCAGGCCGCTCACGACACGTCGATTCTGGTTGGCCATGTCGAGGCGGGCTTGCGGTCTGGCCGTGCAGATCGGCCGTTTCCCGAAGAGCCAAACCGGCGGGCGATTGCCCAGATTGCCCGTCTCCACTTCGCGCCGTGCTTGCGAGCTCAAGACAATTTGCGCGCTGAAAATGTGCTCGGTGAAATCATTGTAACAGGCAATACCGTCATCGACGCCATGAACATGTTCATGGATCGCGCCTTGTCACCTGTCCGCCACGATATATTATTCACCTGCCATCGGCGCGAAAATTTTGGCAGTGCCGCAACAGGATTAGCGGAGGCCGTTGCCAAACTGGCTGCACAGGGACATCGGATTTTGCTGCCGATCCATACCAATCCAGCGGTCGCCAGTCCCTTGCGTGCGGTTCTTGGTGACGTAAGCAACGTGGAGATCGCTGCGCCACTGTCCTACCCGGAAATGATTGACACGCTCAGGTCCGTTAGGCTCGTGATCAGTGACAGCGGCGGGCTTCAGGAAGAATGCGCGGCGTTAGGCACTCCGCTGCTGCTGCTCCGTGAGGAAACCGAGCGTCCAGAAGTTGTCGAAACTGGCAATTGCAGGCTGGTCGGAAGCGATCCGAACCGATTGTCAGGAGAAGCCAAAGCCATCCTGACGAACCATGAACATCGCAAACTTATGTCCAGACCCACCTTCCCATATGGTCATGGCGATGCGTCAAGGAACATCCTTTCCGCGATTGTTGACCACCGTGCGAAATCGCCACCATCTCACAGCGTTTCCGACACCAACCTTGCGCTGACACGATAATTTCGCGAAAGCGCTTCGCTTATGACACGATGGACCCCAACCAGCTGGCAAGCCGCCGACGCGCGACAACTTCCGGCATATGCCGACGCGGATGCCTTGGCGCGCGCCGGACAGACGCTCTCGAACTTCCCGCCCCTCGTCTTTGCCGGCGAAGCGCGTGCGCTGACTGCCGATCTTGCCAAGGTCGTAGATGGCAAGGCCTTTCTGCTCCAGGCTGGGGACTGTGCCGAAAGCTTTGCCGAATTCCATCCAAATAATATCCGCGATACATTTCGCGTTATCCTGCAAATGGCGGTGGTTCTGACATTTGCGTCGAAACTCCCGACGATCAAACTGGGACGCATGGCCGGCCAGTTCGCAAAGCCTCGATCGGCCGACTTTGAGCAGATTGGCGATGTTTCTCTCCCGTCGTATCGCGGGGACATCATCAACGACATCGCGTTCGAAGCCTCTGGCCGCGAGCCAGATCCCGAACGTATGATACGCGCTTATAACCAGTCGGCTGCGACGCTTAACCTGCTTCGCGCGTTTGCGCAGGGCGGTTATGCCAATCTGCATCAGGTTCATGCCTGGACGCACGATTTCATGGGCCGTTCGCCATGGGCACGAAAGTTCAAGGATGTCGCCGACCGCATTGGGGAAGCACTTGATTTCATGGCTGCGTGCGGGATCGATCCCGACACCGTCCCGCAACTCAAGGGCACAAGTTTCTACACTAGCCACGAAGCGCTGCTGCTGCCCTATGAAGAGGCATTGACGCGGCAGGATTCGCTGACGGGACGCTGGTATGACACGTCTGCGCACATGCTCTGGATTGGGGATCGCACGCGATTTCAAGGATCGGCGCACGTCGAATTCCTTCGGGGAATTGGCAATCCGATAGGAATGAAATGCGGCCCTAGTCTCGAACCCGATGCACTGATCCGCATGCTCGACGTTCTCAATCCTGACCGCATCGCCGGTCGAATCACGCTGATCTCCCGCTACGGATATGACAAAATCGAAACCGGTTTGCCCCCCCTGGTGCGGGCTGTTTTGCGTAGCGGTCACCCTGTCGTCTGGAGCTGCGATCCGATGCACGGCAATGTCGTAAAGGCGGCAAACGGCTATAAGACGCGTCCGTTCGAGCGCATACTGGCAGAAGTGCGCGGTTTTTTCGCGGTGCATCGTGCCGAGGGCAGCTTCGGCGGCGGGATCCATATTGAAATGACGGGTCAGAATGTCACCGAATGCACTGGCGGCGCGATGGACGTGTCCGAACTGACGCTTGCCGACCGCTATCACACGCATTGCGACCCAAGGCTCAATGCCGGCCAAAGCCTTGAGCTTGCATTCCTGATCGCAGAAATGCTCAATCAAGAATTGAATGACCGAAAGGCGGCGTAACCAAACCGGAGCTTGGGTCCGAAACGGGCCGTTATCCAGCTAATCTGGTCTCATCACGCTTCGATCCCGGCCAGCCAAACCGCTAACCGTGTCGAATGGACACGACTGCCGAACGCGAACAGCTGGACATCGTCTTCCGGACAGCGACCGGCGAAGAAATCGCAGTGTCCGCCTTTGCAGGCGGCAACCAGAGCATCCGTGTTCCTATCAGAGAGATTGCCCGCACCGCACTATCGGTCAATGCGAGCCGTGTGTTGATCCGCCACAACCATCCTTCAGGAGACGCCACTCCCAGCCGGGCCGATCTTGTCGCGACGCGTGAGATTGCGTCGGCGCTGAGGCTGATCGGAATCGCGGTTGACGATCACCAGATCATCGCTGGCGACAAAAGCTTTAGCTTTCGGTCAGCCGGGTTGATCTAGACCAGGCGGCTCTGCTTCATTGCGGCTTCGATGAAGCTTGCGAACAGCGGATGCGGCGCGAAGGGTTTGGATTTGAGTTCGGGGTGAAACTGAACGCCCACAAACCAGGGGTGATCGGGCCGTTCGACAATTTCCGGGAGCGCGCCATCGGGTGACATCCCCGAAAACAGCAGCCCTGCCGCCTCCAGCGCTTCGCGATAACCCACATTGACTTCATATCGATGGCGATGGCGCTCGTTGACGCTGCTTGTGTCATAGATTGCCGCCACATGGCTATTCCCAGCCAGTTGCGCCTCATACTGCCCGAGCCGCATCGTCCCGCCGAGATCACTCGCCGCACCGCGTCTCTGGAGGCCATCGCTCGACATCCATTCGGTGATCAGACCCACGACCGGTTCGTCGGATGGACCGAACTCGGTTGACGACGCATTGGCAACCCCTGCCAGATTGCGCGCAGCCTCGACGCACGCCATCTGCATCCCGAAGCAAATGCCTAAATAGGGTATGCGCCGTTCTCGCGCAAACCGGATTGCCGCGATCTTGCCTTCGGCTCCACGCTCTCCAAACGCGCCCGGAACAAGTATCGCGTGCATCGGCTCGAGCCGCGCGGCGACTTCGGTCGCTTCGCCCTCGAACAATTCTGCGTCGATCCAGTTGATTTCGACTTTCACCCGGTTGGCGATGCCGCCATGAACGAGTGCCTCGCTCAGCGATTTATATGCGTCCTGCATCCCCACATATTTACCGACCACCGCAATATGCACGATGCCTTCGGGATTGGCGATGCGATCTTCGATATCCACCCACCGACTTAGCTCGGGTTCGGGGCCAGGCTCGATTGCGAACGCCCTGAGCACTTCATCGTCAAGACCTTCGGCGTGATATTGCAATGGAACTGCATAGATCGACTTGGCATCGAGCGCCGGGATGACGGCGTCTTTGCGCACATTGCAAAACAGAGCGATCTTTGCGCGGTCACTGTCGGGAAGCGGCTGTTCGCAGCGGCAAACAAGAACATCGGGTTGAACGCCCAACGCGGTCAGTTCGCGCACGCTGTGCTGTGTCGGCTTGGTTTTCAACTCACCTGCGGCTGAGATATAAGGCACCAGTGTCACATGAATAAACGCGGTGCGCTCGCGCCCCAAATCGTTGCGCATCTGGCGGATCGCCTCGATGAACGGGAGCGATTCGATGTCGCCCACCGTTCCGCCGATTTCGCACAATACAAAATCGAGCCCGTCGGTTTCGGCCTGGGCAAACTCCTTGATCGCATTGGTCACATGCGGGATGACTTGCACAGTGGCCCCAAGATAATCGCCGCGGCGTTCCTTGGTGATGATCGTGTGATAGATGCGCCCCGAGGTCACATTGTCCGACTGGCGGGAGGCTACACCTGTAAACCTTTCATAATGGCCAAGATCGAGATCGGTTTCAGCGCCATCGTCGGTCACGTACACTTCGCCATGCTGATACGGCGACATCGTGCCCGGATCAACATTCAGATAAGGATCGAACTTGCGAATGCGAACCGTGTATCCGCGTGCCTGAAGCAATGCAGCAAGGCTTGCGGCCATCAACCCTTTGCCAAGCGAAGACACCACGCCGCCGGTGATAAAGATAAACCGCGTCATGGGAGAAAAGGCTTAGGCAGCATTGCCCCGCACTGGCAAGGGCACGAATCTGAATGCCGCGAATTTATTGATTACTATTACCAGCCGCCGGAGCCGGAGTGCTCGCAGGTGCGGGCGGCTGAGGCTCCGTCGTCGTCGCCTTTTCCGGCACAGCCGAGCGGATCGCCGGGCGCAGGGCGGGCGTCGCCTCACCACGCGTGTCGCTACGGGGCTGCTGACCATCGCGTTGCACAGGCGCACTCGGTGCGGGAGTCGGCGCAGCGAGCGGAACCGTAGGTGCAGGCGCCGTCGGCAGCGGTGCCAATTCTGCCGCCCCGCCGCCCAGCGGCACCGCACCGGGTACCGGAGCGGGCATCGTCGGCACAGCACCTGGCTGGCGTGCGAGCGAATCGTCGAGCGCCGTCGGGGTCCGGTTAACAGTTGCCAATGCCGCCAGCCCGATCGACAAAAGCACGAACATCGTCGCAAGGATCGTTGTCGTGCGTGTCAGAAAATCGGCTGCGCCACGTGCTGACATCAATCCCGCTGGACTGCCCCCACCTGTAAACCCGCCGCCTTCGGACCGCTGCATGAGGATCACGCCGACGAGCGCGACGGCGACGATGACGTGGACGACGAGAAGGAATTGAAACATAAGCGCGTGGCATCCGATCGGAAATTTCAGCAGGCTTTAGACGAGCCGCGCGTGCCGATCAACGCCGTTCAAACCGAAGCAATGATTGCGTTGAAATCCGATGCCTTCAAGCTGGCCCCGCCCACGAGTGCGCCATCGACATCGTCCAGCGCAAGAATGCCGCGCGCGATATCGGGCTTCACCGAACCACCATAGAGGATGCGCACCTGCAACGCGGTATCACCGATGCGCTTCAACAGCGATTGGCGAATGACAGCGTGCATTTCTGCAATGTCATCGAGCGCGGCAACGCGCCCTGTTCCGATGGCCCAAACGGGTTCATACGCGATGACCAGTTTATCTGCATCGATATTCGCAGGAATCGATTGCAAAAGCTGGCTTGTTACAAAACTGATTGCCGCTCCTGCTTCGCGCACGGCTTCTGTCTCGCCTACACACAGGATGGCGACCAGTCCCTCGGCAATTGCAGCTTCGGTTTTTCGCGCGACATCGTGGTCGGTTTCGTGATTTTCGGCGCGGCGTTCGCTATGTCCTACAATCACGTGGCTTGCCCCTGCCTCGCTGATCATCACAGGGGATATGCACCCGGTATGCGCACCGCTGTTATTCCAATGACAATCCTGCGCGCCTATTTTGAGCGACGGCCGCCGCGCGTGTGCGACTGCGAGCAGCGTGAAGGGCGGGCAGACGACCACGTCAAGCTGCTCGTTTTGCAAGGCAGCATCGGCAATCGCCTCGAGTTCAGACAGCGCCGCAAGCGAGCCATTCATTTTCCAATTGCCTGCGATCAACGGCCTGCGTTCCATCGGTTAGTCCCTTGAAGCTGTTCTGGCCCGCGCCTATGGCGTGCGGCCAAAGCCACAGCAACCCTTAGGAATTGCCGCCAATGATTTCGTTTTTCCGCAGGGCATTGTCTTCGTGGCTGGTGTTGGGAATGCTCGGCGTGATCATGATCGCATTCATCATTACCGGCGTCGGATCGCCCGGCGCAGGCGGAGTGAGCCTGTTCGGGGAATGGGTGGCCAAGGTCGGCAACCAGAAACTGACACCTGAAATGGTCGAAGCGCGCGTTCAATCGCAATTGCAGGCCGAGCGGCAACGCAATGCGGGGATCGAACTGCCCGCTTTCATTGCGCAAGGCGGGCTCGATCGCACGCTCGACCAGATGATCAATACGCGCGCGCTTGAAGCGTTTGCACTCGCACATGGCATGGCCTCGAGCCGCAGACTTGTCGATAGTGAGATTGCCACGATCCAGGCGTTTCGCGGACCCACCGGCAGTTTCGACAGGGGCACTTTCCTGCGCGCAATTGGCAGCGCCGGAATGACCGAGGAGCAAGTGCGCGAGGATATTGCGCGCGACAAGCTGGTAAATTCGCTTGTCATCCCGGCGCAAGGGGGTGCGCGCGCATCGAACAAAATGGCTTCGCTATACGGATCGTTGCTCCTCGAAGCCCGCACAGGCGAGATTGCGATTGTCCCTGGCGGTGCCGTGGCCACAGGAGGCGCCCCGGGCGAAGCCGAACTCAACACATTCTACGCCCGCAATGCGATTCGCTACACGGTTCCTGAAACACGCGTGGTCCGTTATGCGCTGTTCGATCGTAGCCGCTTTGCCGAAACCGTTTCGATCACCGAAGCCGAAATCGCGCAGGCTTATAAAGCCGATGCGGCCAAATTCACCGGAAAACAGACGCGCGTTTTCTCGCAAGCGGTCGTGCCAAGCCAGCAAGCCGCACAGGCGATCGTTGCGAAGGCACGTACAGGTGCATCGATTGCCGACGCGGCAAAAGCGGCCGGAGCAGACATCGTAACGCTCGCGCCGCAAGATGAAGCGTCATTTGCAGGGTTAACGTCGCCCGCTGCGGCTAAGGCTGGCTTTGCTGCGACTACCGGAACTGTAATCGACGCACAGAAGACGCCGTTTGGCTGGAATGTCATCCGGGTCGATGCGATCAACGCTGCTTCGAGCCAGAGCCTCGACAGCGTCCGCGCGCAGCTTTCCGAAACCATCCGGCAGCGCAAGATGGACGGTGCGCTTGCAGAGTTTGTGACCAAACTCGAAGACGCGATCGCCGATGGTGCAACCTTTGCCGATGTCGCCAAGGCGAACGGGCTGAGCGTTGTGACCACACCCCCGATTACATCGAGCGGGATGGCCCCCGATCAACCTAATTTCAGGTCTGACTCCGCCATTCCGCCAGTCATCAAGGATGCATTCCAGGCAGCGCCCGACGACGATGCTTCGGTGGTGACTTTGATCGCGGGGCGCTCATACGCGCTTTACGATCTTGACAAAATTGCCCCGGCCGCGCCGCGCCCACTGGCAGCCATTCGCCAGCAGGTTGCGGCAGACTTTATGGCTGATCGCGCAGCCAAGGCTGCCAAACGCGTCGCAGACGCTATTCTCGCCAAGGTTAATGGCGGCGCAACGCTTGCAGCCGCAATCGCCAGCGCGGGGATGCCGCTGCCGCCTGCCCGACCCATTTCGGCACGGCGGATCGATCTGGCTCAGGGAAACACACCCGTCCCGCCGCCGGTCCAGCTGATGTTTAGCATGGCAAAGGGCAAGGCCAAGCTGCTGGCGATGCCCGACAATCAGGGCTGGTATGTTGTGCATCTGACTGGAACCACTCCTGGCGACGCGCGGACGATGCCCGGGCTGATGGAACGGACGCAGCAGGAAATGGCAGCCTCGCTGGGCGAGGAATATGTCGCGCAACTGGCGAGTGCGATCCGCAAGGATGTCGGGGTCGAGCGCAATCCCTCTGCCCTTGCCGCACTCCGTCGGCGGCTGACCGGTGCGCCATCGCGCCCATGAAATTTGATCGAAGTGTTGCCGAGGCTGAACTTGCCGCGGGCCGCCCCGCGCTTGTTTGGTCGGAACTGATCTCGGACACCGAGACACCGATTTCTGCAGGATTGAAACTGATCGAGCCGGGGCGCGGCGATTTCATCCTTGAGTCGGTCGAAGGCGGCTCGGTCAGGGGGCGCTACAGCCTGATTGGGCTGGCCCCCGATCTTGTGTTCAGGGCAGATGCCGAAAAGGCCGAAATCAATCGGAACTGGGCGCTATCGCGCGACGCCTTCGAAGAAATCGAGGCCGAAACGCTGCCGGCATTGCGCGCGCTGGTGTCTGAATTCCACTTCGCCGTCCCTGAAGGATTTCCAGCGGCACTATCGTGTTTTGTCGGCTATTTTTCGTATGAGACGGTTGGGTTGGTCGAGCGGCTCAACCGCCCGCCTGCCAATCCGCTGGCACTGCCCGACATGATTTTTGTCCGGCCTACAGTGATCCTGATTTTCGACCGCCTGTCCGACCGGCTCACAATCGCCAGTCCCATCTGGACGATCGGATCGCAGACTGCCGATGCCGCAGTCGATCAAGCGCTCGCGCAGATCGACAGTGTTGCTGCGCGATTGTCGCAGCCGCTGACTATGCAGACACCGTTCCCCAACAGTATCGACACCCAGATTGCGCCAGCCATTGCGCCATCGCGTTATGCCGAAATGGTCAGGCGCGCGCAACGCTACATTGAGGCGGGCGATATCTTTCAGGTCGTGCTTGCCCAGCGCTTCACGCACGATTTTCCGCTACCGCCGCTTGAACTGTATAGGGCATTGCGGAGGATCAACCCATCCCCCTTTCTCTACTTTCTCGATTTCGCCGATTTCGCGCTGGTGGGGTCGAGCCCCGAAATTCTCGTGCGCGTTCGCGATGGCGAAGTGACGATCCGTCCGATCGCAGGAACCCGCCCGCGCGGCATGACTGCCAGCGAGGATGAAGCCAACCGCCACTCGCTGCTCGCCGATCCCAAAGAGCGAGCAGAACATCTGATGCTGCTCGATCTTGGTCGTAATGACGTTGGTCGCGTGGCGCAAAGCGGTTCGGTCCGCGTAACCGACAGCTACTCGGTCGAATTTTACAGCCATGTCATGCATATCGTTTCAAACGTCGTTGGCACGCTCGATGCAAAGCACGATGCGATCGATGCCTTGATGGCAGGATTTCCCGCAGGCACCGTCAGTGGCGCGCCAAAGGTGCGGGCATGTGAGGTTATCGCTGAACTCGAGCCCGAAACGCGTGGCGCCTATGCAGGCGGGGTCGGCTACTTCAGTCCGTCGGGCGATCTCGATAGCTGCATCGTGCTCCGCACTGCCGTGGTGAAGGACGGCAAGATGCACGTTCAGGCCGGCGCCGGCATCGTCGCCGATTCAATCGCTGCCAATGAACAGCGCGAATGTGAGGCCAAGGCAGGGGCATTGCTCGCAGCAGCCAAAGAGGCAATCGCCATCGCCGCGTCACCGAAATTCGGGCAATAGGGAACGCGCCTGCCGTTTAAGGATTACCACCGCGTGAAAACCGTATCGATTTCCGCTCGACTGGATTATCAATTTGCTCAGCCCGCCGATGTGCTGCTGGCGATCGAAGTTGCCCAACTGCCTGATCAGGCGCTGCTTTCCGATCTCCTGACGATCCGGGGTGCCGGGCCGTTGATCAACAAACACGGCGTCGACAATATCGGACGGCGAACATGGTTCGAAGCCGATGGCTTGCTGACCATCGACTACACGGCGCAGGTTGCCATTAGTCGCCCCGCAACATCGCTCACCGGGCTCAACAGCGTTCCGCATTCGGACCTTGACGATTCGAGCATCGCCTATCTGATGCCCAGCCGTTATTGCCCATCGGACCTGCTCGAAAATTTCGTTGCCGATACCTTCCAGACGGGAGACAAAGGGCAGCAGGTCGAGGCGATGGCAGCGTGGATTTATGATCACATCGCCTATGTGCCCGGCAGTTCGGGCTATCGCCACACCGCCAGCGACATCTTCCTGTCGCGGCAAGGCGTGTGCCGCGATTTCGCGCATCTGATGATTGCGTTTGCCCGCGCGGACGGCATCCCGGCAAGGATGGTGTCTGCCTATGCTCTCGACCTCGATCCGCCCG
>JANPIQ010000371.1:0-17202 GCA_031425075.1 Sphingomonadales bacterium | reverse complement strand
GCGGTATCGAAAAAGGTGATGCCCAACTCTATCGCGCGGTGGACGGCCTTGGTCGATTCGCCTTCATCGGCATTGCCGCCATAATTGATGTTGGTGCCCGCCAGCATCGTCATGCAGCCGATGCCGATCGCCGAGACTTTTAGGCCTGAACCGTCTTTGGAACCTAAGGTGCGGTATTTCATTCGATATCCTCTCTTGGGTGTTGTTTCCGCCATTCGGCTGGAGTGTCGAACTTGCCCTGCCAGATACCACGCTTTGCGTTGCGTGCGGAAGACTCTGCATCTTCATAGGCTGCGCGCCCGCGTTCGGCGGGGCTGATCGCAAGACCGGCAGATGCCATCGCTTCGGCAAGATCGGCGGTGCTGGCACTGGCGCAGCGAGCGATCATGCGGCCATATCTGTCCTCCGCCTGCGGGTGGCAAACCAGGTTGCCTGAAAGAACGAAGGTTTCGAGTTGCGTTCGTGCCGCCTTCCCGCAGGGCCAGTCACGATCGTTCTTGTCCTTGCAGACCTGACGATATTCGGGCGCATCGATTCCATAAAGTCGCCACGCCTTGCCTCCGAAAATCAGCGTGTCGCCATCCTTCGCAGTCGCGGTGGCGGCCATTACCGGGGCTGGCTGGCCGAACTCTGCGCGCCAGGCCCAAACGGCAAGAAGCGCAGCGAGCAGCAGCCAGAACCCGATCTTGCGGATCAGGAGACAGCATCCTTGCCTACCAGCCGGTCGACTGTCGCTGTCAACGCGACGTTTGTCGTGACGTTGCCAAGTGTGCGCGTGATGTCAGGGATCGTTTCGACCGCGATCAGAATCGCAAGCGGTTCGATCGGAACACCAAGCGCCATGCATACCGGCACCATCGACGAGAAAAAGCTGACCGATCCTGGCAAGCTGACCGCGCCCAATGATGCAAGCATCGCTGCAAAGAACGCCAGTGCCATCTGTGCCGGCCCGATCTCGACGCCAAACCATGTCGCGATATAGATCGCCACCGCAACGTTCATCGCAGGCCCGGTTGCGCGCAGCAGCGCGACCGTCATTGGCAGCGTGACGCCCGCGTGTGCCTTCGATACGCCCATGGCCTCGGCTTTTTTGAGCATGATCGGCAGACAGGCGAGCGACGATTGCGTGCTGATCGCAAGCGCCTGCGGCTGGACGATTTCGGTCGCGTAACGCCGCATCGGAATACCGCCGCCAAAGCGCGCGAGCGGATAGGCGAGCAGCGTCACTGCCCAGCCACACATGCTGACGATCAGGATGTAATGCGCGAGTGTTCCCAATGCTGCCACTCCCGATACGGCACCGACGGTAAACGCCAGCGCAAAGACACCGATGGGAGCAAGCCACAGCACCCATTCGATCACGACGATCATCGCAGCGGCCAGAGCATCGAAGAAGCCGGTCAGCCGTCCGCGCTGTTCGGTGGGTAACCGCGTGATCGCAAAGGCAAAGACGAGCGTGAAGACGAGCAGCGGAAGAATATCGGTGCGCGCGGCGGCGTCGATCGGATTTCCGGGAACGATCCCACGAAGCGTTTCGAAGAAACCGGGCGGCGCCGCAACTGTTTCTGCGTTGCCTAAAGCTGCCCGCATCGTTGCTGCCGATTCGGCGGGAATGGGTATCCAGCCAAGCAGCACCGGGGTCAGGAACAGTCCGATCAACACCGACACCGCTGTGACGGCGAGAATGCTGCCAATCGAGACGGCCGAAATCCGGCCCGCCTGTGCAACTTCGGCCGTCTTGGCGATGCCCATCACCAGGAGCGCCACCACTAACGGTACAACCGTCATCTTTAGGCCGTTGAGCCACAAGGCACCGATCAGTTCGAAGACCTGTTTGACCGTGCCCGCGCCAATGGCGATACCTGCGAACAGGCCTGCCAGCAAACTTGCGAGGATGATGAGGGCTTTGGTCATTGGGAACTCGCCATTCTTAATGCTCAACTTTCTATGAAAACTCGCTCACCTCGAGCCAAGTCGAGACACTTTGAGCGCCAAAATGCTTCTGGACTTCGCCCGACATGAGCGGTTCGGTAAGGCAATTTCATATCGAACGCAGTCCGGAAACAAACCGCGCAAGCCTTTTGCTCCATGGTCCGAACACCGCCGGTTCATGCGCGGCAAACGCGACTGCGCGGGAAAGGTCTGACCGGTTGGGGTAAGGAACGATTGCGCTGCCCATCGCAAAGCTCGATGCCTTGCCGGTGATCGCGAGGCTCCAAGGCAGGATAAGCTCACCCGCCCCGCGCCCGATGATCGTGACGCCGACAACCTTGCCGTTGTGCCTCATCATCTTGATGAAGCCGCGGGTGTCGCCTTCGGCAATCGCCCGGTCGTTGTGATGGAAGTTCTGCCGGGTGACTTCAACCTGCCCATGCCGCTCGCGGGCCGCAACCTCGGTCAGCCCGACCTGCGCAAGTTCGGGATCGGTATAGGTCACCCAAGGGAGCGCGCGGTGATCGATCTTCGACGGGAAACCAAGCGCGATGTTGATCGTCGCGACCGACCCGTCATTGCCCGATGTGTGCGTGAAGCGCGGGCCTTGCCGACAATCGCCGATTGCAAAGATGCGCGGGTTCGATGTGCGACGGCGGCCATCGACGATGATGCCGTCCTTGCCGATCGTCACGCCCGCCGCTTCGAGCCCCAGTCCTTCAACATTGGGTGCGCGGCCGGCCGAAACGAGCAGATGGCTGGCTTCGATGGTCTCCCCGCCCGCTACGGTGATTACGATCCCGGTTGCTGATTTGGCGACGCTGTCGACGCCAGTTTCGGTCAGAATCGTCACACCTTCGCGGCTGAGCGCATCTACGATCATAGCCACGGCTTCGGCATCATCGCGCGGCATCGGCTTAGCGGCTTCGATCAGCGTCACCGTCGATCCCAGCCGCCGGAACGCCTGCGCCATCTCGATTCCGATCGCCCCTGCGCCGATGATCGCGAGGTGCGAGGGCAGTTCGGTCAGCCCCCAGAGGTTATGATTGGTAAGATAGGGCACCGTATCGAGCCCGGCGATAGGCGGCACGCGCGGGCGCGATCCAGTCGCGATGACGATGCGTTTGGCCTTGATTGTCTCGCCATTGACCTCGACCGTCCGGTCATCGCGCAACACCCCGCGCCCGCGATAAACACGCACTCCCATGCCCTCGAAGCGTTCCTGCGAATCGACCGGTGCGATTGTGGCGATCGCGCCATGCACATGCGCCATCACCGCCGTGAAATCGACTTTAGCGGGATCGAGGGTAATACCAAGCTGCGTCGCTGTTGCCGCTTCATGCGCACGGTGTGCGGCGGCGATGATCGCTTTTGAAGGAACGCAGCCGGTATTGAGGCAATCGCCCCCCATTGGCCCTTCCTCGATCAAAGCTGCTTTCAGCCCGAACATCGCCGGGCCACCCGCCGCCGTCAGCCCGGCAGACCCTGCGCCGATCACCACCACATCGAAGATTTCAGCCATAAGAGTGGTTCGCTCACGATTGAGGGAGGGTTTCACGTCGGCCGGATATTGATACACGGGACCAAAGGAGAGGCAAGAAATGGCTAATGCATTCGCGGCCCGGCTGGGCATCGAATTCCCGCTCTACGCATTTTCGCACTGTCGCGACGTCGTGGCAGCGGTCAGCAAGGCAGGCGGGTTCGGTGTGCTCGGGGCGACGGCGTACGATCCCGAACAGCTTGAGGTCGAGCTTGCCTGGATCGACGCGCATGTCGATGGCAAGCCCTATGGCGTCGATGTCTTGATCCCCGAAAATCTCGCAGTCGGCAGCGAGGCGGGGCTGACTGTGGGGAAGCTCGCCGAGCGAGTCCCGCAGGCGCATCGCGATTTCACCGACAATCTGCTGAAGGCGCATGGTGTCGAGCCCGCCGGAATGCTCGCGCGGCGCGGCGATAATGCACCCCCACCTTACTGGCCTGCCGAAGCGATGCAGCTGCTTGAAGTCGCGTTCCGGCATCCGATCAAGATGGCAGTCAATGCGCTTGGCGCTCCGCCGCCTGAGATGATTGCGATGGGGCGCAAGCACAATGTGCCGATCGGTGCACTGGCAGGGGCAAAGGAACACGCGCTGCGGCTCGCCGAGCGCGGCTGCGATGTCATTATCGCGCAGGGCGGAGAGGCTGGCGGGCATTGCGGCGAGGTCGCAACGATGGTGCTGATCCCCGAAGTCGTCCGCGCGTTGAAGGCGGCGAACTATAACATTCCGGTGCTGGCGGCGGGCGGAATCATGACCGGCGAACAGATGGCAGGCTGCATGGCGATGGGGGCAGCAGGCGCATGGACCGGATCGGTCTGGCTTGCGACTACCGAAAGCGAGTGCAGCCAGATATTCCGCGAGAAGATGGTAGAGGCCAAAAGCCGTGACACGGTGCGGTCACGCGCGCGAACCGGCAAGCCGTCGCGTCAGCTCAAATCCGCCTGGACCGAGGCTTGGGAAGGGCCAGACAGTCCTGGCGCGCTGCCAATGCCGATCCAGCCGCTGATCTCCGAACCTGCGATCCGCCACGCGACCAAGGCTGCCGAAGGCGGTAATTCCGAAGCCCGCAAGCTTGTTACCTATTTTGTCGGGCAGGGTGTGGGGATGATCGACGGCATCACCTCGTCACGCAGCGTCGTGCAAGACTTCATGCGCGATTATGCCGATGCGGTCGAGCGGCTGAACGCGGCGGTGTGACATGGCCCGGCATTATGGCCTCGACTGGTTGCGCATCGGGGCGTTTGCGCTGCTCATTTTCTATCATATCGGCATGTTCTTCGTGCCATGGGAATGGCATGTGAAAACGGCCGAGCCGGTCGATTGGGTCGCGGTTCCGATGCTTGCCACCAATTCGTGGCGGATCCCGCTGCTATTTGTCGTGTCAGGCTATGCGACCCGCGCTGTGCTCATGAGGGCTGCCAGCAAGCGCGCATTCGCTCGCGATCGCACAGTGCGGCTGATGATACCGACGCTGTTTGCAATCGTGCTGATCATCCCACCGCAGCTTTGGGTCGAGTTGATGGTCAAGCATGGATATGACGGCGATTACGGAACATTCTGGCTGACCGACTATTTTCGTTTCGGGGCGCTCGACGGGCTTGTGATGCCGACATGGCAGCATCTTTGGTTCGTTGTCTATCTCTGGGTCTACACGGTCGTGCTCGCCCTGGTGGCAGCCTTGATCCGAAATCCGGCGCAGATCGCAGCGTGGGCAGACAGATTGATGTCGGGCGCTGGTCTGTACCTGGTGCCGCTGGCCTGGCTGGGCTTAGGGGGTCTCGTCATACTGCCCGGTGTCGGCGTGACGCACGGATTTTTCGACGATCCGACATCGCATTGGGCGCATATCCCTCAATTCCTGTTCGGCGTCCTGCTCGGCAACGCCCCGGGTATCTGGGCAACGATCCGTGCGACATGGGGGTGGGCATTGGCGATAGCCATCGCGAGTTATCTGATCGTTGCGGCCATGGAAATCGCATGGCCCGGCGATACCCCGCTGCCGCGCGATCTGGTCCCGGTTTTCCGGATGGCACGGATCGTTCAGGGCTGGTGCGCGATTGTGGCGCTTTTAGGCATCGCCGACCACTACTGGAACCACGATCATCGGTGGCGTGCAACGCTCACCGAAGCGGTGTTTCCGTTTTACATCATCCATCAGACGATTATCGTGGTGCTCGGCTGGTGGGCGTTGCGTTTTGCTTTGCCGCCGGCAGCCGAGTTTACAATGCTGACCATCGCTACGATTGCCGGTTGCTGGCTGTTCTATGACGTCGGGCGGCGCATCGGTCCGTTGCGCCGTCTGGTCGGACTGCGACCGCAGACGCAGCCCGGATAATCGCAATCGGTTGGAATGCCTGCGAAACTCGGAGGGTTACTTACACCCGCGTCATAACCCAGTTACCATCCTTGCCCTTGCATGCCTGATAGGTTTCCGAGGCACTGCCGCTGCCCGGGGCTTCGACCGTCTGGGTGACCATCCGGCAGACAGACGCGACCTGGCTGGTGTCGCGGCGCAGCAGCGCGTTCGAGACATAGCCTTGGCCTTCGCCATTATCAGACAGCAGAAACCAGGGCGCGCCTGCAACCGAGGCGGGCACCCAGACGCGCTGGCCCGGGGTGAGGCGGCCGACGATCGCGCCATCGGTACCGGGGCGGCTGCGAATGTTGGCAGCCGCAGTTGCTGTATAGCTCGCGCCGACCTTGGTGAACCCCGATGCGGGCTCGACGCCGCGCGCAAAGCGCAAATCTCCGATGCCGCTGCCGCTATTGCCCGAAACATCAACCGTGCCCGAAGCGCCGGTTTCGGGGTTTTCCCAGCTTTGATCCTGTCCGGTTGCGACCGCGTCTTCCATCGCGCGTTCGGCCTTGGCTTGATCGTTCTTCTGCAGCTTGCAGCCGATTGCACCGCCGGCCGCTGCCCCCAGAGCGCCACCGATGATCGTGCCAAGCGTCCGGCTGCCGCGCCCTGCAACCCTGTTCCCAAGGAACCCGCCGAGCACACCCCCGACGATCGTGGTGCCGGTCTGCTTGTTGCCATCTGTCGAACAGCCAAAAATACCCGAAAGGAAACCGCTGCGCCCGGATGTGCCATCATCCGTCGCCGTCAGCACAGGCGCGCTTCCCGCTCGAGCTGCGTTAGGATCAATCGCGTGGACAGGCGCCGCCACCAACAGTGCGCTCGAAGCAAGCGCGGCAAAGCGAAGCGGAAAGGCCTTGGTCATCATCATCCCCTTTTGTCGGCAATTTACGGCTCAACTTGTCTCGCAGCTGCTGAATTACCCGTGAACGCCGATACTGGCAATTCGATACAGCTTGCGGCAAAGCGCGTCCACGACAGGGAGTGGTGTTTTGATGGCGCGCAAATTCTTCGGGACAGATGGCATCAGAGGCCTAACCAACAGTGGTGCGATGACAGCGGCAATGGCAATGCGGGTCGGCCAGGCGGCCGGAGCGCATTTCGTGCGGGGATCGCACAAGCATCGCGTGGTAATCGGCAAGGATACGCGACTTTCGGGGTATATGATCGAAAATGCGCTTGTCGCCGGGTTCACCAGTGTCGGCATGGACGTCGTCCAGGTAGGGCCGATGCCAACGCCAGCGGTGGCGATGCTCGTCCGGTCGATGCGCGCCGATCTTGGCGTGATGATTTCGGCCAGCCACAATCCGTATCGCGACAACGGGATAAAATTGTTCGGGCCCGATGGCTATAAGCTATCCGATACCGATGAAACTGCGATCGAGGCGATGATCGAAACCGAGCCGCAGCTCGCGGCACCCGAACGCATCGGGCGCGCCCGCCGTGTCGAGGATGCGCGCGGCCGCTATATTCACTTTGCCAAAGCCTGCTTTCCTGAAACGCTGCGGCTCGACGGGCTCAAGATCGTGATCGATTGCGCGCATGGTGCCGCCTATCAGGTCGCCCCTTCGGCGCTGTGGGAACTTGGCGCCGAAATCGTGACACTCGGCGTCAATCCGAATGGCACCAACATCAACGACCAGTGCGGATCGACGCATACACAACTGCTGCAGGAAACCGTTGTCGCAAGTGGCGCAGATATCGGTATTGCTCTCGATGGAGACGCCGACCGCCTGATCATCGTCGATGAACGAGGCGCGATCGTCGACGGCGATCAGATCATGGCGCTGATCGGGCGAAGCTGGGCGCAGAGCGGGCAATTGCGGGGCGGTGGCGTTGTCGCGACGGTGATGTCGAATTTGGGGCTCGAGCGGTTTCTTGCGGGCACCGGGTTGCGTCTCGAACGGACCCAAGTCGGCGACCGTTACGTGCTCGAAGCCATGCGGGCGGGCGGTTATAACGTGGGCGGTGAACAATCGGGGCATGTGATCCTCGCGGACTATGGCACCACTGGCGATGGGCTGGTTGCGGCGCTGCAGGTCCTGGCCGAACTGGTTCAGCAGGAAAAACCTGCAAGCCAACTGCTGCATCTGTTCGATCCGGTGCCGCAACTCCTCAAGAATGTCCGTTTTGCAGGAGGAAGGCCGCTTGAAGCAGATGCGGTAAAGGCCGTGGTCGCCGGTGCGCAAGCCACGCTGAACGGACGCGGGCGCCTTGTCATCCGCCCATCAGGAACCGAGCCGGTTATCCGCGTGATGGCCGAGGGAGACGATGCGCGCGAGGTCGAAATCCTGGTCGATGCGATTTGCCGTGCTGTGAAGGAGGCTGCCGATGCTTGAGATGCGGCCCGATTGCGAACGGTGCGGCGCCGATCTTCCCGCGTTTGCGGGGGCGGCGTTTATCTGTTCGTTCGAATGCACATTTTGCGCGAATTGTGCCGAAGCGCTCGACGACACCTGCCCCAATTGCGGCGGCATTTTGTGTGACCGACCGACGCGCGCCAAGCCATTGCTCGAAGGGTTTCCGGCATCGTTGATCCGGAGTTACAAGCCATGACCGCGCGAGTCCTGATCATCGCAGGCTCAGACAGTGGCGGTGGCGCCGGGATCCAGGCCGATATCAAGACCGTGACCATGCTCGGCGGTCACGCGATGACAGCAATCACTGCGATCACAGCGCAAAACACGGTTGGTGTTAATGCCGTGATGCCGGTACCGACCGATACGGTCATCGCGCAGATTGACGCGGTTCTTTCGGACATCGGGGCCGATGCGGTGAAAATCGGCATGATCGGATCGCCTGAAACCGCGCGTGCGGTGGCAGAACGGCTGACGCTTGAGACGGTGCCTGTCGTGTTCGATCCGGTGATGGTTGCAACAAGCGGTGCCGCACTGGCGGACACAGCCACGATTGCGGCGTTTGCAGCGTTAATGGCGCGGGCCACTGTGATCACACCCAATTTGCCCGAGCTTGCAGCGCTTGGCGGACTTGAAGCTGCGATGGCCCAGGGGTGCGCAGTGCTCGAAAAGGGCGGACATGCGAAAGGTGAAACGGTCGTCGATCGACTCTACGAACATGGCGAGATGATTGCCGAATGGGATGCTCCCAGAATTGACACCGGCAGCACCCATGGCACGGGTTGCACCCTGGCGAGCGGCATTGCGACCGGGCTTGCGCAGGGGCTGCCGATGGAAGCGGCTATCGGTCGCGCGCGCGATTTCGTTCGGCTGTCACTGCTCAATGCCCCGGGCCTTGGCAAAGGGCGCGGTCCGATGGGGCAGCAGGATGTGCGCAATGACGGACTGTTTACCGGGCCGGCGCTGAACCAGGTGACGCTAGCGGCGACGGACTATGACGCTTCGGTGCGGTTCTACAAGCTGATCGGATTGACGCAGATCGTCGATAGCCCGGATAATGGCTATGCGCGGTTCGAAGCGGCCAATGGCGCCACGCTGTCAATCCATGTCGGAGGGTCTTTGGGCGGCGCAATGATCTATCTCGAATCAGGTGCGCTCGACAGCTGGTGTGCCTATCTTGCGCGAAAAGGCGTCCGAATCGATCAATGGCCGCGCGATGAAGACTGGGGCTGGCGCGAGGCTCGGCTTGTCGATCCAGCGGGCAATAGTGTGTGTTTGTATCATGCAGCGGAGTATCGGCGGTTTCCGCCGTGGCGGATATGATCGTCGGGGTCGATGAAGCGGGGCGGGGGCCTCTGGCTGGGCCGGTGGTGGCGGCAGCTGTCGTGCTGTGCAAGCCACGACCGACCGGGCTCCACGATTCCAAACGGCTGTCGGCCAAGCGGCGAGGCGAGCTTGAAGTTGTGATTAAGCGCCGGTGCCGCTGGGCGGTTGGCGTTGCCGATGTCGAGGAGATTGACCGGCTGAACATCTTCGGCGCAACTATGCTTGCAATGACGCGCGCGGTTGCGGCGCTTTGCAGCGAATCCTTGCCCGAAATCGTGCTGATCGATGGTAATCTGACGCCGGCGGGCCGTACGGAGGGCTGGTGCTGGCCCGCGCGCGCAATCGTCGGTGGAGACGCGATCGAGCCGTGTATTTCAGCAGCCAGCATCATCGCAAAAGAACACCGGGACCGGTTGATGATCGCGGCCGATGCGGCATTTCCTGGTTACCGATGGGCATCGAACAAAGGCTATGGCTGTCATCATCACATGGCCGCGCTGCGCGAACTCGGGCCCACGCCGCTTCATCGCCGCAGCTTTGCGCCGGTTGCGCAGATGGCACTGAGTATCTGACGTGCTATGCCATGGTGCAGTCGTATTGTTTCAGTGTTTTCGAACCAGTTCGCGCATCGCCTGATCAAGCCCTTCGAGCGATAACGGATACATCCGGTCCTTGACCAGTTCCTTGATGATCTTGGTCGATTGCGAATATGACCAATGCTGTTCGGGCGTCGGGTTGAGCCACACCGTCGCGGGGTAGGTGTTGACCATCCGGTGTAACCAGACCGCGCCCGATTCCTCATTGAAATGTTCGACCGAGCCGCCGGGATGGCTGATCTCATAAGGACTCATTGCCGCATCACCGACGAAGATCAGCTTATAATCGTGTGGAAATTTGTGCATCACGTCCCATGTCGGGGTGCGCTCACTAAAGCGGCGGCGGTTATCCTTCCACACGCCTTCGTAAAGGCAATTATGGAAATAATAGAATTCTAGGTTCTTGAATTCGGTTGTCGCGGCGCTGAACAGTTCCTCGCACAGCTTGACGAACGGGTCCATCGATCCGCCGACATCGAGGAACAGCAGCACCTTGATCGCGTTGCGACGTTCTGGACGCATGTGAATATCGAGCCAGCCCTGTTTCGCGGTCCCGTCAATCGTGGCGGCAATATCGAGTTCATCGGCTGAACCTGTCCGCGCGAATTTTCGCAGGCGGCGCATCGCGATCTTGATATTGCGCGTGCCCAATTCCTTGGTGTTATCGAGATTGGCGAACTCGCGTTTTTCCCACACCTTCAATGCGCGCTTGTTCTTGCTTTCTCCACCGATGCGCACGCCTTCGGGATTATAGCCATTATTGCCGAACGGCGATGTGCCGCCGGTGCCAATCCATTTCGAACCGCCCTCATGACGTTTCTGTTGTTCCTCCAGACGTTTCTTAAGCGTCTCCATGATCTCGTCCCAGCTGCCCAAGGACTTGATAGCTTCCATTTCTTCTTCGGTCAGAAACTTCTCCGCAACGGCCTTGAGCCAATCCGCAGGGATGTCCTGCTGGTTGACGCCATAATCGGTGAGCAGCCCTTTAAAGACCTTGTTAAACACCTGATCGAAGCGATCGAGCAGCCCTTCGTCCTTCACGAACACCGAGCGGCTGAGGTAGTAAAATTCCTCGGGCGTCCGCTCGATTACCTCACGGTCGAGTGCCTCGAGCAGGATCAGATGCTCTTTCATCGAAGCCGGGATGCCCGCCGAGCGGAGTTCGTCGAGGAAGTTGAAGAACATGGGTATCAGCCTTTTGCGATCGGCGGCGAATCTGGCCCCTGGGGATGATGCGGCAGTTCGGGATCGAGCAGCGCCCATTTCGGCGCGCCTTCTGTCCAAATGATAGCTTGAGGCATCATGAGTTCAGGATCGTCGAGCACACCTGCGCGAACGCGCATCGGCAGCCCGGCAGGGGTCAGTGTTTTGCTGTAGAGTTGCGAACCGCAAGTCGGGCAAAACCCGCGTTCGACAGTGTTCCCGCTATCGGCGACCATTTCGAAGGTCGAAAATGGACCGTCGAACCGCACGTCTTCCGACGCGAACAGAACGTTGACCGTTGCCGACCCACTCGCAATTCGCTGACAATCATGACACCAGCACATCCGCGCGCCGATCGGATCGCTCGCGATGCTGAATGTCACATTGCCGCAAAGGCAATGGCCGGAATGGCCCATGGCCTATCCGTTCCGGCGTGCCATGAACGCGAGGCGTTCGAACAGCATCACATCCTGCTCGTTTTTGAGCAGTGCGCCGTGGAGCGGCGGGATCGCCTTGGTCGGGTCGCGATTTTGCAGGACCTCTAGCGGCATATCTTCGGCAAGCAGCAGCTTGAGCCAGTCGAGCAGCTCGCTCGTGCTCGGCTTTTTCTTGAGACCGGGGACGTCGCGGACTTCGTAGAACACGTCCATTGCTTTCGAAACCAGAATCTTCTGAATGCCCGGAAAATGAACATCGACAATGGCTTGCATCGTGTTTCTATCAGGGAACTTGATATAGTGGAAAAAGCAGCGGCGCAGAAACGCATCGGGCAGCTCTTTTTCATTGTTTGAGGTGATGACGACGATCGGACGTTCCTTGGCCGCAATCGTTTCATGCGTTTCATAGACGTCAAACGCCATCCGATCGAGTTCCTGCAGCAGATCGTTGGGGAATTCGATATCGGCCTTGTCGATCTCATCGATCAGCAGAACGGGGAGTTCTGGCGCGGTGAACGCCTCCCACAATTTGCCTTTTTTGATATAGTTGCGGATGTCATGCACGCGCTCATCGCCGAGCTGCCCATCGCGAAGACGTGCGACAGCATCATATTCGTACAGCCCTTGCTGCGCTTTGGTGCTCGACTTGATGTTCCAGGTGATCAATTCGGCATTAGCCGCCTTGGCAATTTCTTCGGCGAGCACGGTTTTGCCGGTGCCCGGTTCTCCCTTGACGAGCAACGGTCGCCGCAGCGTGACGGCGGCGTTTACCGCGACCTTGAGGTCATCGGTCGCAACATAATCCTTGGTTCCGGTAAAGCGCATCGAGCTTGCCTGTCCTGACGTGAACGTAAGGTGCAGTCGATGCCGCGAAGCCGGCGCAATGGCAATGGCAAAAAGGGGAGCGGCCGAGTGCCCAATCCGTAACCGGGTAAATCGGTGACGCTGGCTTTCATTTCATGAGGTTGGCCAAGTTTCGCTCAGGAGCATATAACTGCGTTACGTATCCGCGCTCAATATTCCGCGCTAAGGCGGGCCAGTTGCCGTGCCTCGAGCAAATCCCAAAGCCCCCGATGCTGGCCGATCAACTGCTGCGCGCCAAAGCTCATCGCGCGTTCGATAGCAGGCGATGTGCCAATAATTGCCGCGATCTCTTGCGCTTCATCTTCATCGGGAAGCGTACATTCCACAATATCGACACTCATCCGAACCGCGGCAATATCAAGCGTGGCGCGGACGCCATGCCAGTCGAGGACAAGCGCAACTGCGGCACCGATCGCGCAGCCTTCGCGATCGGACTGCGCGAGCATTTCGAGCGCATGGCGTTGTCCAATGACAGCGGATTCGCATTCGGCCTGACCGGGCGTCGATGGTTGTGGCCCTGCCGCGACGACAAGCTTGGTGAGATAACCACGCTCGACCGCAAATCCGTCGGTTGCCTTTACTAGCCATGCGCCCGCGCCCGGTGTTGCAACTCGGGTTGCTGCCATATCGACAACGCCCGGAAACCGTCCGTGGAGCGACGTCAGGTAATGCACGGCATCGGCGAGGTTTCGCGTTGCAAAACGCCCATTGCGCAATTCGGCGCTGTTGACATAGGGATGGCCCGCGCTGCCGTCAGCTTGAACCAGCCTATTCAGCAGGTTGGTGCGATCCCGTTCGATCGTCTGCGCGGTCGCCTTCTGCACCATGAAACTCTTCCTTTGCCGGACCCCGCCGTGACTGACAGTGGCTGCGTGAAGGAGAGTGACTAGCCCAATCGGGTAAATTCCGGGTTACCGATCAATGGACCACTTGATGCCGATCAAAGCGGTTCGCCGTCGACGATCGTCAAGTCATCGCGATCATCGCCTTCGTCTTCGGTCGAACCGATGATGTTTTCTTCATCGTCATGGATAGGCTCCCCGGCGAAGGCATCGTTGTCGATCCGGCCCGAAACGAACATCTCGTCCATTTTGTCGATTAGATCGGGAACGTCATCGGGCAAGATTTCTCCGGGATCGTCATTACGAGGGCGCGACGTTTCGCCTTGCTCAACATCAAAGCCGTCGCGAAGAACAGCTTCGATATCAGGAGCCTGCGATTCTTCGTCCTGTTCGCGGTTATAACCTCGATCGGACTCGGGTTTTGCCGGTTGCATGGCGCAATCCTATGTTGAGGGAGCGTTTGACACTCAACCCAGGAGGATCGCGTCAGTTCCCCTACTGATCGAGGAAGCTCCGCATTTTGCGGCTGCGACTGGGATGTTTGAGCTTGCGCAACGCCTTCGCCTCGATCTGGCGGATGCGTTCGCGAGTTACGCTGAACTGCTGACCAACTTCCTCGAGCGTGTGATCGGTATTCATGCCGATACCGAAGCGCATCCGCAACACGCGCTCTTCACGCGGAGTGAGGCTGGCAAGAACGCGTGTCACGGTTTCCTTGAGGTTGGCCTGGATTGCCGCATCGACCGGTATCACGGCATTCTTGTCTTCGATGAAATCGCCGAGGTGGCTGTCTTCCTCGTCTCCGATTGGCGTTTCGAGGCTGATCGGCTCCTTGGCGATCTTCATCACCTTGCGAACTTTTTCCAGCGGCATCGACAAGCGCTCGGCCATTTCCTCTGGCGTAGGTTCGCGACCTGATTCGTGGAGAAACTGGCGGCTGGTGCGCACCAGTTTGTTGATCGTTTCGATCATGTGCACCGGAATACGGATAGTCCGCGCTTGATCGGCGATCGAGCGGGTGATCGCTTGCCTGATCCACCACGTTGCGTAAGTCGAGAATTTATATCCGCGCCGATACTCGAATTTATCGACTGCCTTCATCAGCCCGATATTACCTTCCTGGATAAGATCGAGAAACTGGAGTCCACGGTTGGTATATTTTTTGGCAATCGAAATTACCAGCCTCAGATTGGCCTCGACCATTTCCTTCTTGGCGATCCGCGCTTCGCGTTCGCCTTTTTGCACCATGTTCACAATGCGGCGGAACTCGGCCAGGCTCATCCCCGATTGCTGCGCGATGTCAGAAATTTCAGAGCGGATGCGTTCGACAGCATCTGCCTCATTCTGCGCAAAAGCAGCCCATTTCTTGTCGATCGACTTGACCGAATCGAGCCAGACATCGTCAAGCTCATGCCCAACATAATGCTGCAAAAACCCAGAGCGAGACACCTTATGCCGCTCGGCAAGCCGCAGCATTTGCCCGCCAAGAGCGGTCAGCCGGCGGTTATAAGCGTATAACTGGTCGACCAGATATTCGATCTTCGCACCGTGAAACTGAACACTTTCGACAAGGCCGGTCAGGTCTTCGCGCAGCTTTTGATACTTGCGCTCGTCAGCTGCCGGGAAATCATTGCCAACCGACAGCGCATCCATTCGGGCGGTCTGCGTTTTGGAAAATTTCTTGTAGATTTCGGTAATCGCAGCGACTTTTTCGAGAGCGGCCGGCTTTAGCGTTTCTTCCATCTGAGCAAGGCTCAGCGTGTTATCTTCGTCATCGTCTTCGACCGGCTGCTTGGTGCGACGTTCGGTCAGCGAGCCTTCGACATCATCTTCGTCGTCGGTTGCAGCCTGAGGCGCATCTTCGACGTCCTCTTCCTCTTTGTAAGATGGACCAGCAACCTTTTCCGAAATCTCGCCATCGCCCGATTCATCACCATCCTCGGTCAGAGATTCAGGTGCAGGATCCTTCGAGAGCATTGCATCGAGATCTAGGATCTCACGCAATTGCATCGTGCCTTCGTTTAACGCCGACGACCAGTCGATGATCGCATTGAAGGTGATCGGACTTTCACACAGCCCCAAAATCATCGTGTCGCGGCCGGCCTCGATCCGCTTGGCGATCGCGATTTCACCTTCACGGCTGAGCAGCTCGACAGCGCCCATTTCGCGAAGATACATCCGGACAGGGTCATCTGTCCGATCGACGACTTCTTTTTTCTTTTCAGGAACCGAACCACCAAGTGGATCGGTGGCATCGACGGCTTCGACCTCTTCTTCGGGCTCGGCCTCTTCGCCGTCCTCGGCCGCTTCCTCGTTCTCGACGATATTGACGCCCATTTCGTTGATCGCCGACATGATGTCCTCGATCTGCTCCGACGACATCTGATCCTGCGGCAGCGCTTCGTTGAGTTCGTCGTAAGTGATCACCCCGCGGCGCTTGGCGCGCGCGATCAGCTTCTTGATCGACGCCTCGTTGAGATCGATCAGCGGCGCGTCGCCGCCCGCGTCCTTTTCAGTGGTCGCCATCTGGTCCGTTCGTTCCGTGCCCTAGTGTGTCTTGGCGGACGCCCGCGCGCGCGGTCGCCCTTTGCATCATGCGCCGCTCCAGCGCCAGTCTCGTTTGCAGCAACCGCTGCTGTTCGGCGTAGGCGCCCTCCGGATCCTCGGCGAACCGCCGCTCGGCTGCGGCGAGCGCCGCTTCGAGCGCGGGCCGTTCGACCAGCAACGCCATCGCCTCGGCCAGATCGGCGCGGGCGGCGCCCGGGTCGGCACCTTCGGCCAGGAAGGCGAAGGGCAGGCCGGCATAATCACGGGTTGCGGGGGGCATCAGCTTCCGCTCAGCCAATATGGTGGCGATCCCTTGCCGATCAAGCATTTGGCGGTCGTCACCGGCTTCGAGCAGAAAATCGATCAGCACGGCCATGCGCGGGTCGTTCGACGTTAGCCGGGCAAGCGCGTCGACGTGGCGGGGGAGCGCCTCGGGATAGCGCAGAAATCCGGCGATGGCCGCGCCGAGCAACTTGTCGCTCGCGCCGCCTGCTGCCCGGTTAAGGCGGTGCGCGGTGGCGGGGGTCATCCGTTCGGGCAGCGGGACGCCGCGGCGAAAGAATCCGCGCTGCTCGCGCGGCGCGCGCGCCGGGAATGCCCAGGCACCGAACCGGTCGAGCAGCTCGCGGCGATAGAGCGAGCGGATATCGGGATCGCCGATCGCATCGACGTGTGCCAGCAGCCGCGCCTTAAGCCCGGCCTTGGCCTCGGGCGTGGCCATCGGCTGGGCATCGCGTTCGGTCTGCCATAGCGCCTCGACCAGCGGGGTCGCGTCCGCCAGCAGGTCGAGCAGCGCCTGCGCGCCTTGCGTCTTGAGCAGGTCGTCCGGGTCGAGCCCCTGCGGCATCCGCACGATCGCCAGGCTGTGAGAGGGTCGCAGCAGCGGCAGCGCGCGGATCATCGCGCGCATCGCCGCGCGCTGGCCCGCGGCGTCGCCGTCGAAGCACAGCACCGGGGTCTCGCACACCCGCCAGGCCAGTTCGAGCTGCGCCTCGGTCAGCGCGGTGCCGAGGGGAGCGACCGCTTCCTCGATCCCGGCATTGGCCACCGCGACCACGTCCATGTAGCCCTCGACCACCACCAGCCGCCCCGATTTGCGCGCGAGCGGCGCGGCCCTGTCGAGGTTGTAGAGCGTGCGGCCTTTGTCGAAGATCGGAGTATCTGGCGAATTGAGATACTTGGGCGCGTCTGTTTTAGCCGCGTC
>JANPIQ010000370.1:0-22841 GCA_031425075.1 Sphingomonadales bacterium | reverse complement strand
GCCCGACGCGCAGGATTACGAGATGGTGTTCATCCCCGATGCCGATCGCGGGACGTTGTGCGTGTCGAGCCAAGTCGGCTGCACGCTCAATTGCCGGTTCTGCCACACCGGAACGATGAAGCTGGTCCGCAACCTGACTGCGGGTGAGATTGTCGGCCAGGTGATGCTCGCGCGCGATTCGCTGGGCGAATGGCCGAGCCAGCCCGAGGGGCGGATGCTGACCAACATCGTGATGATGGGGATGGGCGAGCCGCTGTATAATTTCGAGGCGGTGCGTGATGGCCTCAAGATCGTGATGGATGGCGATGGATTGGCGCTGTCCAAACGCCGGATCACGCTTTCCACGAGCGGCGTCGTACCGATGATGGCGCGCGCAGGGGCCGAAATCGGCGTCAACCTCGCGGTTTCGCTCCACGCAGTGACCAAGGACATCCGCGACGAGATCGTGCCGCTCAACCGCAAATACGGGATCGAGGAGCTGTTGCAGGCGTGCGCCGACTATCCCGGCGCCAACAACGCGCGGCGGATCACTTTCGAATATGTGATGCTCAAGGACAAGAATGACAGCGACGCCGACGCGCGCGAGCTTGTCCGGCTGATCAAGAAATACAAGCTGCCCGCCAAGGTCAATCTGATCCCGTTCAACCCCTGGCCCGGCGCGGTTTACGACACCTCGACGCCCGAGAGGGTGCGGGCGTTTTCGAACATCGTCTTCGATGCGGGCATTTCCGCGCCGGTGCGGACCCCGAGAGGCCGCGACATCGATGCCGCGTGTGGGCAGCTCAAAACCAGCGCCGAACGCAAGACGCGTGCAGAAATGGACCGGCTGGCCGAGGAAAAGCTGGCGGCTTTGGGGTAGCAGTTTCCGTCATTGCGAGCGGAGCGCGGCATCCAGTGGCCAACGCCTCGCAGTCTGGATTGCCACGTCGCTTTGCTCCTCGCAATGACGAGGTTGGTTGTGCGTCCTTGAATTGCAACGGAGCCACTGTAACGTTCACCGATGGCGGTCGGGGTCGTAGATAGCAGCATCGGCGTTGAGGTGGCGACAACGCGCCATCGTCGCCGCGCGTTTGGGCGGTTGCGGGCCTGCCTCCATCTGCTGCTTGCCCTCACCCTCATCCCGCGCTGGGTGTGGCGCGGACCGTCGTGGAAGCGGTATCGCACGCGGCAGTGGCTGTTTTTCGGGCGGATCGCTCAGGCGTTTGCTCCCCGCGTCCGCGTGGTCGGGACGCCCGATCCTACAGTGCGATTTCTGGTCTCGAACCATATCAGTTGGCTCGATATTCCGGTGCTCGGCTCCAAACTGCGGACCAATTTCATTGCCAAGGACGATGTGGCGGGCTGGCCGGGGATCGGCCCGCTTGCGCGGCGGACCGAGACGCTGTTCGTCTCACGCACCCGGCGCGGCGAGGTGGCACAACAGGCCGAGGCGATCGCCGGGCGGCTGGCAAGCGGCGACCGGCTGCTGCTGTTTGCCGAAGGCACGACGTCGGACGGCACTGCGCTCCTGCCGTTCCGCTCGAGCCTCTTCGCCGCAGCGCTCGCCTGCGACCGGGTTCAACCGGTGATGATCGGCTATCGCTGGGCCGATGGCGGGCGGATTTGCGACGAAGAGATCGCGCGGATCGGCTGGACGGGCGATGCGACGCTGATGGAGAATGCTGTCGACATCGCGACGATGCCGATCCGCGCCGAAATCTGGCTGCTCGATCCGATTGACGTTACCCCCGGCGAAACGCGTCAGGCGTTGTCGGCGCGATGCGAGACCGCGATTGCCAATGCCTATGCGGCATTCCGCGCGGCGAACCGGTCTGCGTAGCGCGCGGCGATGGCCGATACGGGCATCACCATGAACACGTCGATCGTGTTGAAATCACGATCGAGCCAGCCGCCATCGCCAACACACGCGCCCACGCGGAGATAGGCTTTGATCAGCGGCGGCAGCGCACGCATCGCCAGCCGCGCGTCGTAACCACCGATGGGCAACCGGTCGAGATCGACCCGGCCTTCGCCCCGCGCCGATGCGCGCAGTTCGGGCGGGGCGAGATGATGGTGGTGGAGATAGGTCAGCGCCGCTGCATGCGCCTCAGGATCGGTGCCGAAGAACGATGCGCAGCCGAACAGATAGCCGATGTCGTGCGCCGCTAGATAATCGGCGATCCCGCGCCACAGGATCTGGATCGTGCCGCTATCGCGATATTCGCGCGCGACGCATGAGCGCCCGAGTTCGAGCAAAGTATTGCCGCGCACTTTGCTGTGGCGGATGAGCGGCGAGAGGTCGAATTCGCCAGCGGTATAAAAGCCGCCGCGCGGTGTCGCGACATCTTGCCGCAGCAGTCGGTAGGTACCGACGACCTGTGGGTGGCCCGAAGCGTGATCTTCGACGAGCAAATGATCGCACACTGCATCATATGCGTCGATGTCGCTGCCACTCGCCATTGAGCCTGCGTTGAGGATAGCCCCCATTTCGCGGTGGAAAATATCGAAACGGAGCGCCTGTACCGCCGCAATGTCGCAGGCCGCAGACGCAAGCCGGACGGTCAATCGCCGTTCGCTTGGCTGGTGCGTCGTCAGCGCCGATGGCCCCATATCCATGTCCGGCGTGTATCAGCCGCCTGTTGCAGCGCCACGAAGCTTCGGAGTCAGATCGGTGACGCGGGGATGACCGGTGCGTTACAACGCGCGCCCGGCAGCAACACCGCTTGCCCAGGCCCATTGAAAATTATAGCCGCCGAGCCAGCCGGTCACATCGACGGCTTCGCCGATGCAGTAGAGACCGGGCACGCGCTTGGCCGCCATCGTCTGCGACGACAGTTCGGCGGTGCTGATCCCGCCCAAGGTGACTTCGGCCTTGGCATAGCCTTCGGTGCCGTTGGGGCAGAAACGCCAGTCGGCAAGTTTCGCCCCCGCAGCCGCCAGTGCGCGATCGGGCACGTCGGCGAGGCGGCCGTCGCAATCGATCCGGGATGCTAGGGTTTCGGCGAGCCGCGCAGGCAAATGTTTGTCGAGCGTCGACCGCACCGTTGCGCGCGGGGCTTCGCGCTTGGCCGCGATCAGCAGTTCGGCGGCGTTGCGGCCCGGCAGCATGTCGATCCCGATCTCATCGCCATGCCTCCAATAGCTCGAGACCTGGAGTATCGCCGGGCCGCTGAGGCCGCGATGAGTGAACAGTGCCGCTTCGGCAAAGGCGGTCTTGCCGGTGCGGGCGATTACAGGGGCGGCAACGCCCGACAATTCGCGGAACAGCACATCGCCTCCACCCAGCGTCAGCGGCACTAAGGCAGGTTTAGGCTCGACGATCTTAATGCCAAAGCGGCGGGCGAGATCATAGGCGAATCCGGTTGCGCCCATCTTGGGAATGCTCGGGCCACCGGTGGCAATGACCAGCGAAGGTGCAGTCGCGTTGCCTGTGGAAAACAGCCCGTCGGCATGACCAATCTCGCCTACCGACTGACCAAATCGGAACGTGACATGGCCTTTTGCGCATTCGTCGATCAGCATCGCAACAATCTGCCGCGATGATCCATCGCAAAAGAGCTGGCCCAGCGTCTTTTCATGATGCGCGATGCCATGGGCATCGACCAGATCGATGAAATCCTGCGGGCCATACCGGCTGAGCGCCGATTTGGCGAAATGCGGATTGGCCGAAAGATATCGGTCCGGGGCCGCATGGATGTTGGTGAAATTGCACCGCCCGCCCCCCGAAATCAGGATTTTCTTCCCGGGTTCATCGGCGTGATCAATCACCAGAACTCGCCGCCCGCGCTGTCCGGCGGTGAGCGCACACATCAGCCCTGCCCCGCCTGCGCCAAGGATGATCGCGTCGTAATATTGTGGGGCCATGATCAGCTAAATTGCGCTCGCAGCTCGAACGTGAGCCGCCCGTCCCTAGCAGTGCGCATCAAGGCGTCAACACTTTGGAGGCTTAGCGGCGCGGCAGGCCCAGACGCGCAATTTCGATTTTTGGGCAACGGTCCATCACCACCTGCACCCCGGCGGCTTCGGCCCGCGCGGCGGCGTCCTGATGGATGACACCCAGTTGCATCCAGACCGCATTCGCGCCGGCAGCGACCGCATCATCGACTACCGCGCCTGCGGCGTCAGAATTGCGGAAGATATCGACCATATCGATTGGCTCGACAATGTCGGAAAGCGCTGCAACCACGGTTTCGCCCATCAGCACCTGTCCGGCAAGACCCGGGTTGACGGGAATCACGCGATAGCCCTGCTTTTGCAAAAACTGCATCACGCCATAGCTGGCACGATCCGGATTGTCCGATGCGCCCACCATCGCAATCGTCTCGATCGACGTCAAAAGCCGCTCAAGGCCTTCATCGCTATCAATCGGCATCACGCACCTCCTGCGTCGATCGAACCTGAGGCTTGTTCCGGTTGGCCGCGTCGCTTGCCATCATCAGCGCCGAATCGCGGGCATTTTCCTGCGGCGTCAACGGGCGCCCGGGCGGTGCGCACCGCCGTGCCTTGCCATAGCCTTTGAGAAAGCCCCGCCGAACAGCGCCTGCATAGATAGCCGCGCGATAATCTTCATCGGATTTGTTTGCGCCCGAAATTTCGCGGATCAGCCCGCGAAAGGGCACCAGCCCGCCAATCACGCCGCCGGCCACTTTTGCCGCGCGACGTTCGGTTTGCTGGCGGTCTTCGGGTGCCGCCCTGTCGAAATCGACGCCAAGTGCGGCATCCATGTTCTCGACAGCGGCGATGATCTGGTTACATGTGCGGATCCCGTCGAGCGCGTAGGGATCGTTGCGCACCGCGATCAGCTGGGCTGGAATTTCCTTCCGGCGCAAATTGGCATCGGACAGCGGCTGGGTCACCGCGTCGCCGACGGCCTTGCCCGTTTCGCGGACCCGTTCGCCTGGTGCCTGCGCAAATGCAGGGGGTGTCGACACTATCAGCAACGCCGCCGCAGCATATGTTCGCATGATCAAATCCCCGTTTCGAGCCAGTTGCCAATTCGTTGGGCTATCGCGGTAAACGCCGTAGCCTCCGGTCCGGTTCCGGCAGCGGGCGGCTCACCTGCATCGGACGCGATCCTGATTGCCATGTCGAGCGGAACCCGCCCCAGAAACGCAAAATCCATGTCGTGTGCCGCGGTTTCGGCGCCACCGGTGCCGAACGGATTCGAGATCTCGCCACATTTGGGGCATTGGTATCCCGCCATATTCTCGACAATCCCGATGATCGGGATATTGGCCTGTGTGAACAGGTCGATCGCGCGGGTGGCATCAATCAGCGCCAGATCCTGTGGCGTTGAAACGATCACTGCGCCTGCCGGTTTGTGCTTTGATATCATCGACAGCTGCACATCGCCTGTTCCCGGTGGAAGATCGACAATGATGACGTCGCGATCGCCCCAATCGGCATCGATCAGTTGTCCCAACGCATTGCCTGCCATCGGCCCCCGCCACGCAATGGCCTGCCCCGCCTTCACCAGATGCCCCATCGATAGCATCGGCACGCCAAAGCGTGTCGGCACCGGTTCGAGTTTCTGATCCTTCGCCGTCGGTCGCGCGCCTTCGGTATCCATGAGACGCGGCTGCGACGGCCCGTAAATATCGGCATCGATCAGCCCGACTTTGTGCCCAAGACGGGCGAGCGCGACCGCAAGATTGGCAGACAAGGTCGATTTGCCCACGCCGCCCTTGCCGCTGCCGACCGCGATCAGCCGCCGCCCGGTCTTTTCCGACGTCATGGCGATGCGCACGTCGGTTACGCCGTCGATGGCCAGCAGGGTGGCGCGGATCGTGTCCGCCAAGGCGTCGCGGGCAGGTGCGGCAAGCCCTGTAACATCAAGGATCAGGCTGACCCGCCCATCTGCAAACTTTGGCGCAGCTGCGCGCCGCGACGTCACCAAACCTCCTGTTCCCAAGGGATCGGCAATGGCTTCAAGAGCAGCGGCGATGGCAGTGATTTGGGTCATCAATCGGCTTCTAGGATTAGAATCGACACTCGCCACTGTTTTTCGCAAGAGTGCGGCCTATATTGCGGGCATGGACAGGATATCGGAGTGGCGCGTGCGCGCCGCAGCAATGCTGAATGAGGGTGGGCCATGGGGTCGCGGAGGCGGCAGCGGAGGCTCCGGGGGCAATAATGGCGGCGGCGACGGCCCGCGAAATCCGTGGAGCCAGCCTCCCGGCGGCGGCGGCAAGCCGCGCGGTCCGCGTGGCCCTTCGGCTGCCGATCAGGCGAGCGCCCGGTTACGCGAGATGTTCGGTGGCAACATGCCAACCGGCGGTGGCAATAACGTCACCTTTCTGAAGTACGGTGCGCTTGCGCTCGTGGTGCTCTGGCTGGCGTTTACCAGTTTTCACAGGATCGGGCCGCAGCAGGAAGGCGTGAACACACGGCTGGGCAGCTATTCGGGCAAGCTGCCCCCGGGGATCGGGATGACGCTGCCGGCACCGTTCGACAGTGTGACCAAAGTCGACACGCAGGAAATCAAGACGATCAATATTCCCGACGGGTCGGGCGAAAACCTGATCCTAACTGGCGATCAGAATCTGATCGACCTGGCCTATTCGGTGCGCTGGGGCATCCGCCTGCCGGAATTTTACCTGTTCCAGCTCAAAGAGCCTGAATCGACGATCAAAGAGGTTGCCGAAAGCGCGATGCGCGAAGTGATGGGCACCGTGACGCTCGCCGATGCGTTCGGTCCGCGCCGGAGCCAGATCGAACAGCAGGTGGCGCAACGGATGCAGACGCTGCTCAACGACTATAAATCGGGGATCAGCGTGCGCGGCGTTGCGATCAAGCAGGCCGATCCGCCGAAGGTAGTCAACGACGCGTTCAAATCGGTGACGGCGGCGCAACAGAATCGCGAAGCAAACATCACCAACGCCAACACCTATGCCCAGCAAGTCCTGGCGCGCGCGCAGGGTGAAGCGGCAGCATTCGACAAGGTGTACGAGCAGTACCGCCTCGCACCCGAAGTTACCCGCCGCCGTATGTATTACGAAACGATGGAATCGGTGCTGGTCAATGCCGACAAGACGATTGTCGAGCCGAGCAACATCGCGCCATATCTGCCACTCCAAGGAGGCAACCGGCCCCGAGTGGCGGTTGAGGAGCCTGCGAAATGAATGCCTTAATGCAATCGCCTATCGGTCGTTTTCTGCGCAATCCGATGGGGCTGGGTATTGCCGCGATCGTGCTGTTGCTGCTTATCAGCAGCACATTTTCGATCGTGCCCGAAACGCGGCAAGGGCTTGTTCTGCGGCTGGGCAAGGCCGACCGGATCGTCAACGGATATAATCCGACCGAAACCTTTGGGAACACCGGTGCCGGGCTGATCGCGAAGATCCCGTTTTTCGAAGATATCGTCTGGATCGACAAGCGCATTCTCGATGTCGATATGGATCCGCAGCAGGTGCTTTCGACCGATCAGTTGCGATTGAACGTCGATGCTTATGCGCGGTTCAGGATCGTCGATCCGCTGCGCATGTACACCACCGCCCGATCGACCGAAAATGTGGCCGAACAATTGCGTCCGCTGCTGGGATCATCGCTGCGCGCCGAGTTGGGAAAACGCCAGTTCGCCGAGCTGCTGAGCCCAGAACGCGGCCAGGTGATGGACAATATCCAGACAAGGCTGCAGCGGGTTGCCCGTCAATATGGTGCAGAGATCGTCGATGTCCGGATCAAGCGTGCCGACTTACCCGAAGGCACGCCGCTTGATTCGGTATATGAACGGATGCGGAGCGCGCGAAATCAGGAAGCACTGACGATCCAGGCCGATGGGCAACGTCAGGCGCAGATCATCCGCGCCGAAGCCGATGCAAACGCGGCCAAGCTTTATGCAGCGGCATTTGGCAAGGATGCGCAGTTCTACGATTTCTATCGCGCGATGCAGTCCTACCGGTTGACCTTTGCGGCTGATGCGAAAGGCTCGACCAACATGGTCCTGTCACCACAGAACGATTATCTCAGGGAGTTTCGTGGGCAACGCTGATTTGGTGGTTGATCGATGGCTTGTTCAAACAGCGTTCAGCCACCACCTTTCAGCATGATGAATGGATATGGGCATTGTCCCGAACCAATTTGGAGGCTTTTACCGTGCGTTACGCTTATGCCATTACCTCAGCCCTACTGCTCGGCGGCACGGCTGCGACGTTTGCCTTTCAAGGGCCCTCGCTTGCGCAGATGGCGCAAAACGAGCCCGGCACGATCCAGGCGACATCCGCGCCAAGGCCTGGCGCGCCGTTGAGCTTTGCCGATCTGGCCGCAACGCTGCAGCCCGCCGTCGTCAACATTTCAACGACCCAGAAAATCCAGGTCAACCGCGGCGGCAACAATCCGTTTGCGGGCACACCGTTCGAGGATTTCTTCGGTGGTCAGGGCGGCGGCGCCAATAACGGCGCGCCGGTGACGCGTGAAGCCAGTTCATTGGGATCGGGCTTCATCATTTCGGCCGATGGGTATATCGTCACCAACAATCATGTGATTGCTGGCGGCCGCCAGGGTCCGCACAGCTCGACCGTCAGTTCGGTCAAGGTGATCATGCCCGATCGCACCGAATATGATGCGAAGATCGTCGGGCGCGACCCGACATCCGATCTGGCCGTGCTCAAGATCGAAGCAAGCGGTTTGCCGTTCGTCAAGTTTGGCGATTCGACTAAGGCGCGCGTCGGCGATTGGGTCATCGCGATCGGCAACCCGTTCGGGCTTGGCAGCACGCTCACAGCCGGTGTCGTTTCGGCGCTGCACCGCGTGACGGGTCAGGGCGGCGCTTATGACCGTTACATTCAAACCGATGCCTCGATCAATCAGGGCAATTCGGGCGGGCCGATGTTCGATCTCAATGGAAACGTCATCGGCATCAACACGATGATCTTTTCGCCGACGGGTGGAAATGTTGGCATCGGCTTTGCGATTCCAGCCGAAGAAGCGTTTCCGATCGTACGGCAGTTGCAAGGCGGCGGCACTGTGCAGCGCGGCTATCTGGGGGTCGGCATCCAGCCACTCGATGAAGGCGCAGCCGATGCGCTTGGCCTACCCAAGAATCGTGGCGAACTCATTTCGCGCGTCGAACCCGGCGAAGGTGCCGACAAGGCTGGGATCAGGCAGGGCGATGTCGTCATCAAGGTCGCCGGGCGCGAAGTGACGCCCGACGCAACATTGTCATACCTTGTTGCCAACCAGAAGGTCGGTGCGCGCGTGCCGATGGAAATTATCCGCGATGGCAGGCGGCAGACCCTAACCGCGACTATCGGGCAGCGTCCTTCGGAAGAGCGGCTCGCGGCGATCGGTAATCGGGAACAGCAGGGCATGGACCCTGAGGACGAGCAGCAGAGCGCGCAAGCTGCAAAGGGTTCGCTCGGACTTGCTGTCGTGCCGCTGACGCCCGACATTGCACGCCGACTGGGCATTCAGACGGCGCTTCGCGGTGTGGTTGTGGGGTCGGTCGATCCCAACAGCGATGCCGCGGCCAAGGGCCTGCAGCGCGGCGATGTCATCCTGTCAGCAAACAACCGTCCGACATTGACGCCTGCCGATATCGCATCGGCCGCAAATAGCGCCAAGGCCGCCGGGCGGCAAAATGTGTTGCTCCAGTGGCAGCGCGGGAATGGTCCTGCGCGCTATAGCGCGGTAAAGATCGCGCAAGGCTGAACACCGGGGCCAACGCCCCTTCTGTTCGGGGAACAATCCCGCTAACGCTCCCTGCGATCACTGATCGCGGGGAGTTTTGGTATGGCGGACGTTTCTGCAGGCGATGCGGGCCTGTTTATCGGCATGGGTGGCGGAATCCGCCAGGCGCTCAATCTCAAACGCGCCAATCGCCACGGATTGATTGCCGGCGCCACCGGGACGGGCAAGACCGTGACGCTTCAAGGCCTTGTCGAAGGCTTTGCCGCCGTCGGCGTTCCCACCTTCGTTGCCGACGTCAAAGGCGATCTTTCGGGCTTGTGCATGGCAGGCTCTTCGCAAACCAGAACGCATGAGATTTTCAGCGCACGCGCCGCCGAGATTGGCCAGACCGACTGGACCTATCGCGATAACCCCGTCCAGTTCTGGGACCTGTTTGGCGAGCAGGGCCACCCGATCCGCACCACCGTGTCTGAAATGGGCCCGCTGCTGCTTGCCCGCCTGATGGACCTCAACGAGGTGCAGGAAGGTGTGCTGAACATCGCATTTCATGTGGCAGACAAGGAAGGCTTGCTGCTGCTCGATCTCGACGATTTGCAGACGATGATGGTCCATTGCGGCGAACGCGCCGATGAACTGACGCTAGAATATGGCAACATCACCAAGCAATCGGTCGGCACGATCCAGCGGTCGCTGCTGCAACTGCGCAGCCAGGGCGGCGACAAATTCTTCGGCGAACCCGCGCTCGATTTGGACGATCTGATCGCGTGCGACGATGCCGGGCGCGGGATTGTCAACATCCTTGCCGCCGACAAACTGATGGCATCGCCCAAGCTCTATTCGACTTTCCTGCTCTGGCTCTTGTCCGAACTGTTCGAATCGCTTCCCGAAATCGGCGATCCCGACAAACCCAGGCTCGTCTTTTTCTTCGATGAGGCACATCTTCTGTTCAACGACGCACCCAAGGCATTGCTTGAAAAGATCGAACAGGTCGTGCGGCTGATCCGCTCGAAGGGCGTCGGCGTCTACTTCATCACGCAGAACCCGATTGACATTCCCGACACCGTGGCAGCGCAGCTCAATAACCGCATCCAGCACAAGCTGAACGCGTTCACCCCGCGTGATCAGGCGGCAGTCAAATCGGCGGCAGAAACATTCCGCCCCAACCCCATGCTCGATGTTGCGCAGGTGATCACCGAACTGAAAATCGGCGAGGCGCTTGTGTCGCTGCTCCAGCCCGATGGATCGCCGACGATGGTCGAACGCACGCTGATCAAAGCCCCGGCGTCACGCGTAGGACCTGCGACCCAGCAGGAACGCGGCGTGATGATCGCAACCGATGCAGTGGCCGACAAATACGACACGCTGATCGATCGCGAATCGGCCGAGGATATCCTGTCGGCCAAGCGCAATGAAGCGAGCGCCGCCGCTGCAGAAGCCGATGCGCAGGAGGATGCAGCCAAGGCTGCGGCGATCGCTGCCAAGGAACAGGCGCGCGCCGATGCCGTGGCTGCCAAGGAAACTGCGCGGATCGCCAAGGAGCAAGAGCGCGAAGCCGCACGTCAGGCGCGCGAAGATGCAAAGCCCGGCCTTGCCGAAAAGATGGTGACGCGCGCAGCGTCATCGGCGGCCTCGTCGGTCGGGCGCGCGCTTGTGGGAGGGCGCGGCGGTGGGATAGCCGGGCAATTGGTGCGCGGGCTGCTTGGCGGGCTGTTCAAAGGGCGGTGAAGCGGGTGCAGGCAAAATTGCGATAAGCATCGACTGCCTCGCAGGCGATGTCGGCTGGAACTGCAACGGGCGGAGAAAGCTGTGGCGCAAATTGATCCTGTCGTTCAGCAACTTTGAGCGCCAGTATCTCCGCCAGATGGCTGCATATCGCCGCGTCCTGATCTGCTGTTAGCGTTGCCGCTGCATATTCGGCGAAACCCGTCGCGACATGGCCTGCCTCATCGGCGATGATCGCGTGAAAACATTGCGCAACTGCCGCGTCTTGTGGCCAGGCGATAATTCTTGCGGCGATCGCCTCCTGCGCCCCTGCGAACATGCCAAGCCCGCCGCCTTCGGACATCGCGACTGCCAGTCGCGCAACCGGATAGTCCCACAACCGGTTGCGCAACGCCACCAGCGCGCGCCCTGCCGGGTTAGGGACATCAACGGGTGGGGCGGCTTCCATCGCCTGCCCCAGTGCGACGAGTCCGCGATGGTGCGACATTTCCTCATCGCGTTTGTCCAGCGGCGCGTCGGCGTTCGCACTCGCCACGTCGGTCCCTGCCGGGCCATAAACACCTGAGCCGCTCCATTCCTTGGCGATCTGAATCGTCAGCCAGCCGGTGTCGCGGTAGATATTGCGGGCGGAAAATGCGCGATAGCCGATTTTGAATTCCTCGATCCAGAACGGCAGGCTGGTTGCGATTGCCCGATCAATCCTTTCGTTCATCACACGTCCCGGTTTGCGCTAATCCTGTCAGTCGATTAGCAGTTCGGTTTCCTGAGGGAAGACACAGCATGTCGCAACGGCTGGCCAGCGATCTGCACAAACGCTGGGCGCGGCTAATGCCTCCGCTGCGCCCGCCGCCGGTCGCGGTCAGAACGATGTTGGGGTTAATCGCCGATTGCCCCGGTCGCCGCCTGCTGCTCGGGGTGACGCCCGAACTCGCGCTTGCAACGCACGATGTGGTGGCCATCGACTGGAGCCGCCCGATGATCACAGACGTCTGGCCGGGTACCGCCAGCGGGCGGGCAGTGGTAGAAGCCGATTGGTTCGCAATGCCGTTCGTTCCGCGCAGTTTCGGCGCGGCGGTGGCTGACGGCGCGCTCAACATGCTGCAATGGCCCGATCGCTATCACGCCATCATTTCCGAACTGCGCCGCGTTGTCGCGCCCGGCGGTCGTATCGTGTTGCGGTGCTTCGTCATGCCTGAGCCGCCCGAAAGCCTGACGCAGCTGACAGCAGAAGCGATGGCGGGGCGCGTTGCAGGATTTCACGCGTTCAAATGGCGGCTGGCGATGGCGGCGCGATATGAAGCTGGTGGTCCAAACATTGCGTCGCGCGCAATCTGGGAGGCATTCGACGCCTGCTTTCCAGATAGAGAGGCGCTTGCACACGCCACTGGATGGGCAATCGACATCATTGGCGAGATCGACGATTATGCCGTTTCGACGCTGACGAAAAGCTTCCCGACGCGTGCCGAATTGATGGAAACTGCTCCGGAGGGACGATTGATCGACGCGACAGGATATGAACTTTCCGAATGCTGCCCGTTGCTGGTGATCGACAGCCTATGAGACCCGAGATCGACATGATCGGCAATGCCGATGGCGTCGTCTGGCCCCCGGTTTTTGCCCAGCATGGCCATCTTGCAGCGCTCGCACTGACGCTGCGCGAAACGCAATGGCTCGATGCCGACGCGCTCGCCGCCCGTCAGGGGCGGCAGCTTGCCAGCATGATCGCGTACCACGCGAAGCATTCTGCATGGTTTGCAGATCGGCTGGCGGCGGCGGGTGTGTCGGCCGATGCTGTTACGCATCGTGATCATCTGCCGCGGCTTCCAGTGTTGACCCGTGCCGAAGCACAATGCCTCTCTGCGCTTCCCGAAACGCCAGTGCCGCCGACTCACAAGCCGCTTGTCGAGGTGCAAAGTTCCGGGTCGAGCGGAATACCCGTCGTTGCGCGCAAGACGCAGCTGACACAATTGATGTGGCTTGCGCTGACGCTCCGCTATCACGAATGGGGGCAGAATGGCCCCTTCGGACGGATGGCGGCGATCCGTCCCAACATCGGCGTCAGCCCTCAGGCCGACGACTGGGGGCCGCCGGTCGCGCTGTTCCACAAAACCGCCGCATTGCGGCGGATTTCGTCGGACATGCGGCTTGAGGACCAGATCGAAGCGCTTGTCGCATTCAAACCTGATGCGATCATCGCCTATCCGAGCATCATCGCCGCTTATCTCGCGATGCCGGACGGCCTTGCGATGCTGCGCTCGCTCACGACATTGCAAACGATGGGCGAAACCGTCAGCCCTGCCCTCCGCAATGCCGTACGCGAGGCGACGGGCCTGGCTATCTTCGATTGCTATTCGTGCGAGGAGGTGGGCTATATCGCGGTGCAGTGTCCCGATGCCGATATCTATCACATCATGGCTGAATCGGTGATCGTCGAACTGCTTCGCGACGATGGCAGCGCGTGCGATATTGGCGAGACAGGGCGTGTCGTGGTCACCGACCTGATGAACCTCGCCATGCCATTCATTCGCTACGACACCGGCGATTATGCTGTTCGCGGCGCAGCCTGCGCTTGCGGCCGGGGATTGCCGGTGATCGACCGGATCGTAGGGCGCTGGCGCGGCATGATCACCCGCGCCGATGGCACTCGCCACTGGCCACGCACCGGTTTTCACGCGTATCGCGGCATCGCGCCGGTCCGCCAGTATCAGATGATCCAGCACGCCGTTGACCGCATCGAACTGCGGTTGGCAGTCCCCGACCCGCTCACCGATGCACAGCGCTCCGCGTTCGAAGCGAGGTTACGCGACACGATCGGCGACGGCATCGCGTTCGCGATTGTGGCGTTTCCCGATCGGCTGCCCCCCGGTCCGCGCGGCAAGACCGATGAATTCATTTCGCTTGTCGGACAACGCTCCTGACCAGCGATCGCCTGCGCTGGCGCGGCACCGTTGCCGGATCGGTTTGGCCACCGGCCTATGTCGATCACGCGCCGCTTGCTGCCATGGCGATGATGCTCGATGCGAGCCAGTGGCATTCACCCGAAGCGATTGCAGCGGGGCAGGCGGCGCAGTTGCGCGTCCTGATCGATCATCACGCGCATAACAGCCCCCGATTTGCGCAACGGCTGGCGCAGGCCGGACTTACCGCGAAAGATATCGAATCGCCTGCCCTTCTCAAGGGTCTTCCGGTGATGAGCCGCTTCGACGCTCAGCGGCTGGTGGAAACAGCCAACGTGCCGCCGGCGCATTGCCCCACAGCGCCTGTGCAAAGCTCAGGATCGAGTGGCATCCCGGTCAGGATCGTCAAAACACAGCTCACCCAGCTGATGTGGCAGGCACTGACGCTGCGATACCATGACTGGTCGGGCACGTTGGGAGGGCGGTTGGCTGCGGTGCGATACGGCGTTGGCATCACCCATGACGCGCCCGATTGGGGATTGCCGTCGTCTGTGTTCCGCGCCACCGGCCCGATGCGGCGGATCGATGTGACGGCAACGCTCGATCATCAGGCGCAATTGCTGGCCTCGTTCGAACCAGACGTAGTCCAAGGATTTCCCAGCAATATCGAGGCTCTGATTGCGACCAACGCCGAAGCGCTATCGTCTGTGTCGACATTTCTGACGATCGGCGAAACCGTTTCGGAATCGCTGCGTACCGACCTGTCGGCGGCCGGCAGCGTCTATGATTGTTATTCGGCTGAAGAGATCGGTTATATTGCGCTGCAATGCCCTGAACTTCCCGGGTATCATATCATGGCCGAATCGCTGATCGTCGAGATCGTCGATATCCAAGGAAACCGGTGCGCTCCTGGGGAAACGGGGCGTGTTATCGTGAGCGATCTGCACAATTTCGCGATGCCTGTCATTCGATACGATACCGGAGATTTTGCCGAAGCAGGTGGAAAGTGCGCGTGCGGACGCGGACTTCCGACGCTCAATCGCATCCGCGGGCGGTGGCGCGGGATGATGACCCTGCCCGATGGCAGCCGCCACTGGCCGCTGACAGGTATTTACGGCTTTCGCGATATCGCCGACGTTCGCCAGTATCAGATGATCCAGCATGCGCCTGACCGGATCGAACTGCGCTTCCTGGTCGACCGCCCGCTGACCAAAGACCAGCACGCCGCGATGCAAGTCTATTTGCAAGGGCGGGTTGGCCATGGCATCGCCTTCACGATCATCTGCTTTGCAGACCGGCTTCCCCCCGGCCCGCGCGGCAAGACCGACGAGTTCATATCGCTGATCGGAGAGAATTGAATGACGCCTGTGTTGCCGCATGAAGTTGCCACCGCAATCGTGACGCCGAAGGCCTATGGGCAATGGACGGGGCTTAACGACCATTTCACATGGGCACGCGCCCACATGCCGCTGGGGCAGGCGCAGGTCGAAAGCTATGATCCGTTCTGGGCGGTCACCCGTCATGCCGACATCATGGAAATCAGCCGCAACAATAAACGTTTTGCAAGTGCCGAACGGCAAACGACGCTGACGCAGAGCGGGATCGACACCCTTGTTCGCAGCCAGTTTCCTGATGGACATCTGATCCGCAGCCTCGTCCAGATGGATGCGCCCGATCATATGAAGTACCGGCTGCTGACCCAGGCATGGTTCATGCCAAAGAACCTCCGCACGATCGAGGACCGCATCCGCGAGATTGCGCGCGAAACAGTCGACAAGATGCTGGCGATGGGCGGCGAATGCGATTTTGCGCGCGACGTTGCTGCCGAATATCCGCTGCGCGTGATCATGAACATTTTGGGCGTTCCCGAAGAGGATCTGCCGCGGATGCTGATGCTGACGCAGCAATTGTTCGGGCCGACCGATCCCGAGCTCAATCGCGGCCGCGCAGAGCTCACCGATCCGGTGCAGGCGTTGCAGATGCTGCAGTTCGTGATCGCCGATTTCGAAACCTATTTCAAAGGCATCACCGATGACAGGAGGACGAATCCCAAGGCCGATATCGCAACGGTGCTCGCCAATTCGCTGGTCGCCGGCAAGCCGATTCCCGACCGAGAGTTGAACGGTTATTACATCATCATCGCGTCAGCGGGACACGACACGACGTCGGCATCAACCGCTGGTGCAATCATGGAGCTGGCAAGAAATCCGGCGCTGTTCGAGCGCTTCCGTGCAGCCGAGGTCGATAAGGCAGGGCTGATCGAGGAAGCGATCCGCTGGACCACGCCGGTGCAGCATTTCATGCGTTCGGCAACCGAGGATTGCGAACTCAATGGCCAGACGATCAGCAAGGGCGATTGGCTGATGCTATGCTATGTCTCGGGGAACCGTGACGAAGCGGTGTTCGTTGACCCGTTCGCGTTCAACCCCGACCGTACCCCCAACCAGCAAATCGCGTTCGGCTTTGGCGGGCATGTGTGCCTGGGCCAGCATCTGGCGCGGATGGAAATGCGGATCTTGATGGAAGAATTGCTCCCCCGCTTGTCATCGCTCGAATTGGCGGGCGAACCGGCGCGCGTCGAATCGGTCTTCGTTGGCGGATTGAAACGACTGCCGATCCGGTTCACGGCGGCCTGATCGAGCCAATGACTGTCCAGCTGTTCCACGCGTCCGACCTGCATTTCGGGAAGGAGGATCGCGCGGCGCTTGATTGGTTTGCAGCGTGTGTGGCCCATGAGCAGCCAGACGCGGTGCTGATCACCGGTGATCTGACGATGCGGGCGCGGGCGCGCGAATTTGCCTTGGCGCAAGACTGGCTCGAAGGCCTGACCGCCCCTGTTTCGGTCGAGGTCGGCAATCACGATCTGCCCTATTTCAATCCTTGGGGCCGTTTTGTCGCACCCTATGCGCGGTATGATCGGCTCGAAAAGATGATCGAGCGGCCGCTGTCGCTCGATGGCGTGACGGTAATTCCCTTGCGAACGACGTCGCGCGCGCAGTGGCGCACCAACTGGTCGCACGGGATCGTCCGCAAGGCTCGTGTTGCAGCAGCGATCGGGCAGCTTCGCGCGGTTGCCGACGATCATGTCCGGATCGTCACCTGCCATCATCCGCTGACAGGTAGCGATGGCGGGCTGACCGAAGGGAAAACGCGGGGCGGGCAGAAAGCGCTCGACGCTCTTTCCAAGGCGGGATGCGATGCGGTGTTGTCGGGCCATGTCCATGACCCGTTTGACCTGCTCTGGACCGGCAGCGCCCGCCCGCTGCGGCTGATCGGGGCGGGTACGTTGTCGGAACGCATCCGGTCTACGCCGCCATCGTTCAACGAACTGATTATCGATGGCAAGCAGATTGGCGTAACCGTGCGGGTGATGGGATGAGACGAAATGGTGAACCGACCTCGCTTATGATGAGGAGGGGCAGAGCTTGTCGAAGATCCGTCTCGAACCACGGAACCGTCCTTCGAGTGCGCCTTCGACAAATTCAGTCGCGCCTCAAGATGAGCGGACTGGCGAACGGCTACTGAATTAGCGCGGTTCGGTCCCGAAAAAATGCGTCGCAATTTCTTTGGCGATCCGCGCCGGGCGCAGCGTCTCTGCATCGATGCAGCACCAGCTCGACTGGACTTCGGCAAGAACGGTTTCTCCGCGCTGCACCAGCGAACGGTAAAACGATCGCGCGCCTTCGATCTTTTCAAGGACGACATTGACGATCACCTGATCGTCGATGAACGCCGGTTTGCGATAATCGATTTCGTGCCGCAGCGCGACCCAGAGGTATTTCGCGACAGCATCGGGCGGGGCGAGGCTGCGCCAGTGATCGAGCACGGCATCCTGCACCCAGTTCAGATAGCGCGCATTGTTGACGTGCCCCATGAAATCAATGTCGGCGGGTTCGATCCCGATCGGGTGGCTGTGCATGGTGGCGGTCATGCCAAGGCAGATAGGGCCCGACCGTTAAGATTGCGAGGTGATTCAGCCCCTTCCGCGATAGTTTCCAACGCCCTGTTCGGGAATCCACACATCGGCGGGCGGCGCGCCCGTCTGCCAGAACACATCGATGGGAATTCCGCCGCGCGGATACCAGTAACCGCCGATGCGCAGCCAGTGCGGTGCCATCTCTGCCACCAGCCGCTGCCCGATGCCTACGGTGCAGTCTTCGTGGAACGCGGCATGATTGCGAAAACTGCCGAGGAACAGCTTCAACGATTTCGATTCCACGATTGTCGCATCAGGGACATAGTCGATTACCAGATGCGCAAAATCGGGCTGGCCGGTGACGGGGCAGAGCGACGTGAACTCGGGTGCGGAAAAACGCACCAGATAATGGAGGCCAGGGCGCGGATTGGCGGGGAAATCAAGGACGGCGTCCTCGGGTGTTTCAGGAAGGCTTGAGGTCTGGCCGAGATGGAGAGGTGTCATCGACAAGGCTTTAAGCTAGCGCGCGGCCCATGACCACACTCATCCCGATTCTTGGCGATCAATTGTCGTTCGACCTGTCCTCGCTCGAGGGGGCCGACCCCGCCACTGCGACCCTGTTGATGATGGAGGTGGCCGAAGAAACGACCTATGTCCGCCACCATAAGGCCAAGATTGCGTTCATCCTGTCCGCCATGCGGCATCATGCCATGGCGCTTGAGGCTGCGGGATGGCGCGTCGATTATGTCAGGCTGGACAATCCAGCAAATAGCGGCAGCTTTACAGGCGAGATCGCACGCGCGGTCTTACGACATGCGCCTGACCGGATCATTGTCACGCATAGCGGCGAATGGCGCGTACAGGCGATGCTCGATAGCTGGGAAACGCTGTTCGGCATTCCGGTCGACATCCGCCCCGATACGCGATTCGTCACCCCGCCGGGGTTTTTCGATCGATGGGCCGATGGCCGCAAACAGCTGCGGATGGAGTTTTTCTATCGCGAAATCCGGCGGCTGACCGGCATCTTGCTCGATGATGGGAAGCCGACAGGCGGCGAATGGAATTACGACAGCGAGAACCGCAAGCCTGCCAAAGACGGGCTGGCAATGCCGCCCATCCCGCACGTCGCGCCCGATGCGGTGACGCAAGAGGTGCTGGCGCTGGTCGCGGCACGATTCGCCGATCACCCGGGGAGTCTGGACACATTCGGCTTTGCCGTGACTGCACAGGACGCATATGCGATTGCCGATCGCTTTCTGACCGACATCCTGCCGCGCTTCGGCGATTATCAGGATGCAATGCTGACCGACGCACCGCTGTTGTGGCACTCGCTGCTTTCGCCCTACATCAACACCGGGATCATCGATCCGCTCGATCTCTGCCGCCGCGCCGAGGCACAATATCGGGACGGCACCGCGCCGCTCAACGCGGTCGAAGGCTTTATCCGCCAGATCATCGGCTGGCGCGAATATGTGCGCGGCATCTACTGGTGGGCGGGACCCGATTATGGCCAGCGTAATTTCCTGAACGCCAAACGTCCACTCCCCGCCTTTTACTGGACTGGCGAGACCGACATGCATTGTTTGCGCCAGGCAATCGGCCAGACGCTCGACTATGCCTATGCACACCATATCCAGCGGCTGATGGTGACGGGCAATTTCGCGATGCTGATCGGCGCCCACCCTGACGATGTCGATCGCTGGTATCTCGAAGTCTATGCCGATGCCTATGAATGGGTCGAACAGCCAAACACGCGCGGGATGAGCCAGTTTGCCGATGGCGGGCTTCTGGGATCGAAACCCTATGCGTCCTCGGGCGCATATATCGACCGCATGTCCGATTATTGCGGCAAATGCCGGTACGATGTTAAGCAGCGCACCGGCCCCGATGCCTGCCCGTTCAACGCGCTGTACTGGGATTTCCTCGACCGCAACCGGGACAAGCTGGGCGATAACATGCGGCTCGCCATGCCGTATCGCAACTGGGACAAGATGAAGCCTGAAGTACGCGACGGTTTGCGCGCGCAGGCCGCCGGGTTCCTTGCGCATCTCGACGCGCAGCCCAAGGGCTATTGACGCCCATAATCTGTTCAGACCCGTTTCCCTGAGCCTGTCGAAGGGCTGCCTGCTTTGGTGCCGAAGAAAGACAGGGCCTGGACGGGCTCAACCACACGGTTTGTGTTGTCTCCAGCTTTGTTGCAGTAGCCCAGCTTGAGTTCACGGAGACGCACATGGTTACAACGACGACGATTTACGAAGGCGATCTGCATTGCCGCCTGGTCCACGAGCCTTCAGGGGCAGTGTTCGGCACCGATGCCCCCAAGGACAATCACGGCCGCGGCGAAAGCTTTTCGCCGACCGATCTGGTCGGCGCCGCGCTGGGGTCTTGCCTGCTGACGGTAATGGGCATTGCCGCGCGCGCACGTGGCGTCGCGATCGAGGGGGCGACTGCGGAGGTGGAAAAGACGATGATCGCGTTTCCCGTCCGCAGGGTCGCGCGGCTCGATGTCATCGTCATGATCCCGCACGATCCACCGCAAGCCGATCGCGACGCGCTTGAAGCCGCCGCACTGAACTGCCCGGTCAAGCAATCGCTTCATCCCGATATCGAACTGCCTATTCTTTTTCGCTGGGGCGCTGACGCTTCGTGACGCCAGGGCCGCGATGACGATCGTTCGCGCCGGTGCGGTTACGACACTCGTGCTGGCAGGCGCAATGGCGCTTGCGCACCTGTTTGGCATCCCGCTGATGCTGACCAGCTGGGCATCGAGCGCGGCGCTGATTGCGGGGTTCCGCACCTCGCCAGCCGCGCGACCGGCACCTGCCGCGATCGGCCATGTCGTATCCGGGGCAATCGGCGCGATTTTGATCAGTTTCAGTACACAGTTCAGCATCGATGCCATGCTGCTTGCTCCAGTCGGCGCGGGACTTGCCGTTATGGCGATGATGCTTGCGCGGAATTTTCACCCACCCGCCGCCGCTAATGCCGCAATTCCACTGGTCTCGGATGTCGTGACGCAAGATTTTGCACTGGCGATCATCTGTGGCGCGCTGGGTCTCGCCGCGATGGCGGCGCTGTGCGACCGAATCGATGGAGCAAAGCCATGACCGATACCAAAAAGCCGCTCGCCGCCGCCACGCAGCTGGTGCAGGGCGGGCGGCGCAAGCGCTGGACCGGGCCAATCGTCAACACGCCGGTGTGGCGCGCCTCGACGATATTGTTCGACAGCGTTGCCGAACTCGATGCGGCAAAGCGCGGACAAGGAAGCCTCTATTACGGGCTCCATGGCACGCCGACGCAATGGACGTTGGCACAGGCGCTGACCGAGCTTGAGCCGGGGGCTGCGGGCACGATGCTCTATTCCTCGGGGCTGCTCGCGGTTTCGACTGCGCTGCTGACGGTGCTTGCGCCGGGAGACGAAGTGCTGATCGTCGACAGCGCCTATGGCCCGACGCGGCGGCTCGCCGACGGGTTCCTGAAACGGATGGGCATCGCGACGCGCTATTACGATCCGGAGCTCGGCGCCGATATCGCGCAAGTGTTGGGAGACCGGACGCGCGCTATCTTGCTCGAAAGCCCGGGGTCGCAAACCTTCGAAATGCAGGACATTCCGGCGATTTGCGCGGTCGCACGCAATGCAGGGATTGCCACGATCCTCGACAACACCTGGGCCTCCCCTTTGCTGTTTCCTGCAATGGCGGCAGGTATCGATATCAGTGTAATGGCGTGCTCCAAATATGTCGGAGGCCATTCGGACCTGATGCTGGGTTCGGCAACCGCCAATGCTCAGTGGTTCGCGCGGCTCGAGGCGACGACCTTCGATCTCGGGCAATGTGTCAGCCCAGACGATGCGTGGCTCGGGGCGCGCGGGCTACGGACGATGGGGCTGCGGTTGAAGGCGCAAGGGGCTGCCGGGATCGCGATCGCGCAATGGCTTGGCACCCGGCCCGAAGTGGGCGCGGTGCTGCACCCTGCCCTCACCGACTTTCCGGGGCATGACATTTATCGGCGCGATTTCAGCGGTTCCGGAACGGTGTTCGGCTTTGCGTTTGCAGGCGGCGATGTTGCAGGCCGGACGCGGTTTATCGAGGCGCTCGCGCTGTTCGGTCTGGGCTATAGCTGGGGCGGTTTCGAAAGCCTCGTGACGCCTGTCGATCTTGGCGCGGTACGCAGCGCGACGCAGCGCGATTATGGCGGGCCACTGGTGCGGTTGCAGATCGGGCTTGAGGATCCTGACGATCTGATCGCCGACCTGGCAACAGGACTGGCAGCGTTTGCATCGGGTGACGATCGCGCCTGACATCGCGTCCCTGTCACCTTTGCGCAACACTTTGTCTCGATTGCCCGTCATTTAAGCATTTTTCTATTGTGCAACGCAATAATTGCGGCCAGACATTGCGTGTCGTTGTGATTGCAGCCCCCCGCGTCGGCGGAGAGAGGCTGCGGCACAGCAACGCAGGTGGGACGAACGCACACCAACCCAAAAGGGGAAATTTATGCGCACGTCCTTCGGCCCGTTGCTGGGCCTTGCTCTCGTTCTTGGCGCAGTGCCTGCATTTGCGCAGGATGAAGAAGCCAAAACATTTACCGTCACAGGCGGTGCCACGCTGGTCAGCGACTACCGGTTTCGCGGAATTTCGCAAACCGACAAGGATTTCGCCGTCCAGGGCACCTTCACCGTCGCACACGAATCGGGGGTC
>JANPIQ010000369.1:0-22685 GCA_031425075.1 Sphingomonadales bacterium | reverse complement strand
ACGGCTTCGAGGATCGGCAGCATCGCCTGCAGGTTCGACAGCTTCTTCTCGTGGATCAGGATGTAAGGATTTTCCAGTTCCACGGTCATCTTGTCGGGGTTGGTGATGAAGTAGGGCGAGAGGTAACCGCGGTCGAACTGCATGCCTTCGACAACATCGAGTTCGAATTCGAGGCCCTTGGCTTCTTCGACGGTGATCACGCCTTCCTTGCCGACCTTTTCCATGGCTTCGGCGATCTTTTCACCGACTTCAGTATCACCATTGGCCGAAATGATACCGACCTGAGCGATTTCCTGCGTGCCCGAGACGGGCTTCGAACGCGACTTCAGGTCTTCGACGACCTTGAGCACTGCGATATCGATGCCGCGCTTCAGATCCATCGGATTCATGCCGGCGGCAACCGACTTCATGCCTTCGCGGACGATGGCCTGTGCGAGAACGGTTGCAGTGGTGGTACCGTCGCCGGCCATGTCGTTGGTTTTCGAGGCGACTTCGCGCAGCATCTGTGCGCCCATATTCTCGAACTTGTCCTTGAGTTCGATTTCCTTGGCGACGGTAACGCCGTCCTTGGTGATGCGCGGCGCGCCGAACGACTTGTCGATGACCACGTTGCGGCCCTTGGGGCCGAGCGTCACTTTGACGGCATCGGCGAGGATATCGACGCCGCGCATGATGCGCTCACGGGCGTCGCGGTTAAATCTTACGTCTTTGGCAGCCATTGGGATGCTCCTTAAAAAATGGCGGAAAACTCAGAAAGTAGAGGGTCAGTCAGGGGTCCCTCGGCTTAGGCGATGATGCCCAGGATATCCGATTCCTTCATGATCAGCAGATCTTCACCGTCGATCTTGACCTCGGTGCCCGACCATTTGCCGAACAGAATCTTGTCGCCGGCCTTGACGTCGAGCGGCGTGATCTTGCCATCTTCGGCGCGGACACCTGAACCTGCGGAGACAATCTCGCCTTCCTGCGGCTTTTCCTTGGCGGTGTCGGGGATGATGATGCCACCGGCTGTTTTTTCTTCAGCCTCGATGCGGCGCACGAGCACGCGGTCGTGCAACGGACGAAATCCCATTTTGCGTTCCTCTTCAGTTATTGAATATCGCATTAGCACTCACGCGACGTGACTGCCAACGGGGCGCATATGGTGACGTGTTCATCGGGCGTCAAGGTGCGGCGGTTCGTGTGTTTGCACCGATCGGGTTTGGTGCTACCACCTGAATGCCGCACAAGATGGCAGGTGGAGGAGTGAGGGGCCATGGCCGAAGACTGGGCAAGCGACGTCAAGACATATGCGCCTGACGCCGATGATAAGGTGATCGCGAAAATAGTCGGCTATTGCGGCATTGCACTTCGCAAGCCTGACTCGTCGGTTGTGTCGTTCACCGATCCTGTCGAAACCGGGCGCGTTCGCGACAATTATTGCCGCAAGAAACTTGGCCTGACCGATAGCGACGACGCGATCGACGCAGCGATCGCAGCGGTTGGCGCGCGGATGGGCGCCGATACCACCCGCAATCGGGTCACCGTGTATTATCTTCTTGCCGAAGCGCATGGAAAGCTCGGCCTGTTCGGAGCATCGGGCGCTACACCAGCCGCGACATCCTCCAAAGCCTCAGGTGCGGCAGGCGCGGGCGCTGCTGCGCTGATGGCGGCACCAGCACCTGTGACGGCAGGTCCGGCAGCAACACCGGTGCCCTTTACGGCATCGGTGGCACCTGCTGTGTCGGGGAATGGCGATCACGCCGCACATCATTCTCCTCTTCACTCGGGACTCCATCACCCCGGGCATGGTCCCGCTGCTGCAGCGGCGAACGGACAGTGGAACGATTATGGCGGGCTTGCTGCCAAGGTGCTTGGCGGTTTTGTTGCGATTATCTTTGGCGGGGCGTTGCTCGGCAATCTGATCGGCGACGGCCTCGATCCGCGTCTCGAGCCTGAACCACTGCCCGCCTATCAGGGTGCGCCCGTCGCACCCGCTGCTGCGGTACCTGCACCGGCACAAGTCATTCCGACAGGCGCGGGCGTGATCGCCGAAACAGTGCAGGGCATGCCGAAAGTGTCGGTGTATTTCGATACCGGCAAGGCCGCGATCGCGTCCGATTTTGCAGCCGTCGCTGGCCCGATCAAGGCCTGGATCGATGCCAATCCGGGGGACCGGCTTGTGGTATCGGGGTTTAACGATCCCACTGGCAATGCCGCTGCCAACGCCGAATTGTCAAAGAACCGCGCGCAAGCGGTCGCAGCCGCGCTGGCGGGACTGGGCGTTGCTGAAGACCGAATCGACCTTGAAAAACCACCCGAAACCACAGCGACCGACACTGATATGGCGCAGGCCCGGCGCGTCGAGATCGTCGTGAGATCAGGCGGGTGAGCTGAAGTGGCGCTTTCTGAGCGCGTTCCGGTCAGCCTACCGCAATTGCTTCGTCAGTTCCCGGCACTGGAATGGATTCGCCAAATGCCGCTAGCCGCCGTTCGGCATAATCGCCGTCGGTGATCGTCGACATGATATGAACGCGCTTCGCGTCCGGATCGACGACCCAGTAATGCGGAATGCCTGCCCCGGCATATTCGATGCGCTTCGAATTCAGATCCTTCTCGAGCGTCGATTGCGATATCTCGACTATCAACAACACCGTTGCCGGATCGGGAAAACGAACCGAGGTGTCGAACGCTTTAACGACCGCCAGATCAGCGTCGCGCAACGTGGCTTTGCCGAACTGAAGCGTCAGGTCAAAATGTGCGACATAGCCGTCCCGTCCATCGCCAAAAATGGCATCAAACATGCGGAATATCTGTCGCTGCAATAGCATATGGGTCGATTGGGCCGGGCTCGTGCCGACAATCAGTCCGTCGACCAGTTCAAGTTTCTCACCGGCCTTGAACACATCCGACGCGACGAATTCCATCAATTCATCGATAGTAAAACGCGCAGGGGTTTCGCCCGCTGGCAGTCTGAAAGCGACGTCATTCATGCCGCAATCTTATCATGCAATGGCGGCATTGCCACACCCGGTTTTGCCACAAGCCCCAGCGCATCGCGCCGGGTCCAGCGCCAGACCATCAGCACGCTGACGACGGCAAGCCCCGCCGCAAGCCCGGTCCAGATGCCGCCGCCCTGCCAGTCGCGCCCAAACGCCAGCCATGCGCCGAGCCCCATACCGATCGCCCAATAGCCGATACCGGCAAAAATCATCGGCACGCGGGTATCCTGCAAGCCCCGAAGCATCCCTGCGCCGACCACCTGGGCGCCATCGAAGATCTGGAACACCGCGCCGATCAGCAGGAACGAAACGCCCAGTTCGATCACGCGTGCATTGGCGGGATCGCCGGCATCGATGAAAATGCCGATCAGCAGCTCGGGGATCAGCACCATCGCCAGCGCCATCACCGCCATGAACCCGACACCGAGGACGAACGCGGTCCACCCAGCGCGCGTCACTCCATCGCGATCGCCGCTGCCAAACGCCAGCCCGACACGCACCGTGGCCGCCTGCGCCAGCCCCATCGGCACCATGAAGGTGAGCGCGGCCAGTTGAAGCGCGATGGCATGCGCGGCAACCGATGCCTCGTCGATCAGCCCCATCAGGTAGATCGCAAAGGCGAACACTGTGCCTTCGAACCCGAGCGTTACCGCGATTGGCAGCCCCAGCCGCCAGATCGCGCGATAGCGCGCCCAATCGGCCCGCCACCAATTGCCGAACAGCCGGTAGCGCGCGAAGGGACGCTGCGTCGCGATCACGATGCCAAGACCTATCACCATGACCGTCCAGGTGATGCTCGTCGCGATTCCGCCACCGAAAATGCCCAGTGCTGGCACCCCAAACGCGCCGAAAATCAGCACCCAACCAAGCCCTGCGTTCATGACCACCGCCGCTGCGCTGACGCCCAGAATCCAGCCCGGTCGTTCGAGCGCGGCAAGGAAGTGCCGCATCGCCTGAAACACGAGGAAGGGCAGGAACGACCACATATAGCCCCTGAGGAACAGCGCTGCACTTGCGGCAAGATCGGGCTGCTGCCCCAGCGCGAGCATGATCGGTTCGGCGTTCCAGAGCAGCAGCCACGACGGCAGCGTTACGCTGGCGGCTGCCCAGACCGACTGGCGAAAGGTGCGGCGAATGTCGCGCACGGCAAACCGGTTCCGGCCGAGTTCGGCGGCCATCAGCGGCGATGCGGCAAGCACAAGCCCGATGCAGAAAATCATCAGCGCGACGCTGAGGTTGAGGCCCAGCGCCGATGCGGCAAGCGCGTGCGACGACAACCGCCCCATCAGAACGACATCGGTTGCCTGAATCAGCGCCATGGTAAGATTGGCAAGGATCAGCGGCCAGGCAAGCGTGAGCATTGCGCGAAATTCGCAGCGCCAGTCCGCCCTTGCCAATCCCGATGCCATCATGGCTCCCCTGCGCAGTGCAGCCCGCCCGAATAGGCATCGCATCGGGCAATCGCCAGCTTGTTCCAGATTGGCCGGGTCAAATCGCACGATGCTGTGACGTTTCAGCCACAGCTTGCCCAATGGCTGTAACCTTCCTGCTGCCAAAGCCGAACCCTGCACCCATGAAAGGTCTGGCATGTCGTGTATGCATTTTGCTGATAAAGCCGTCGTGAATGCGGACCAGCGATGCGAATTTGGCGCAGTTGATGAGGCTCGCGCAGGGCGGAGACGCGGCTGCGTATCGCGCGTTGCTGATCGCGTGCCAATCGTGGCTGGCGCGCTATTATCGCGGGCGGATCGCGCCGCATCTGATCGATGACCTGGTGCAAGAGACACTGATGTCGATGCACGCCAAACGCGCCACGTTCGATCCTGACCGCGCGTTTTTGCCGTGGCTTGCGGCGATTGCCCGGTTTCGCTGGATCGATCAGTTGCGGCGCAGCTATCGCGCCAGTGAAACCGAATTGCCCGAAACGCTGGCGGTTGGCGCGCACGACGATGAAGTGGGGGCGCGGATCGGGATTGACCGGTTGCTGGCGTTGCTTCCCGACGGGCAAGCTGAAGTGCTCCGGCTGGTGAAGATCGAAGGGCTCAGCGTTGCCGAAGCATCGGCGGCCACCGGCCAATCCGAATCGCTGGTGAAGGTCAATGTGCATCGCGCGCTTAAAAAGCTCGCATCCCTATGTGAAAGCGAATAACCATGAATTCCCCTGCAACGATCGAGGCGTTGATCGCCGATTTGCAGCCTGTCCGCCCCGTGCGGTCGCGCGATGGCATCGGCCTGTTGCTGGTGGCGGCAGTGCTGGTGAGCGGTGTCGCTGCCTGGCGTTACGGACTTCGCCCCGATATCGTCGCAGGAGCGCCAAATCCGATGGTCGTTTTGCGGCTCGGTACATTGGCATTGCTCGGGCTGGCAACAGGGCTTGCCGCCATCGCTTCGGTGCGTCCGGCTGTCGGCACATTGCGGACAGGGTGGCAATGGGCGCTGGCAGCAGCACTGCTGTTTCCGCTCGCGGCGCTGGTCGCAATGGCGTGGAACGGGGCCACAGCGCCTGTTGCGCTTGCGGCAGATTATGGCGAGACATGCTTGCGTATCAGCCTCGCTTCGGCGATGTTTGTCGGCGGCGCGCTGACGGTCTGGCTGCGGCAGGGGGCAAGCGTCCGGCCCAGGCTGACCGGCTGGTTGACAGGGCTTGCGGCCGGCAGTTTTGGAACCTTCGCCTACGCACTCCACTGCCCGATGATCGATATCGTCTATATCGGCGTCTGGTACAGCGCTGCGATCGCGGTTGCGGCGCTGGCCGGACGGCTGATCGTTTCGCCGCTGTTGCGCTGGTGATGCCCCTCGCCTAACGCTGGAGGCGTGATCCCTCCCGTCGGAAGTTTGCGATGACATTGTTGAAGAGCGCGTGGCGCCTGCTCGTCGGCGTCAAGGATGCGCTGGCGCTTTTGTTTCTGCTGGTTTTTTTCGGCGCGTGCTTTGCACTTTTGTCGTTCAGCCCGAGCGTTGGCGAGTTGCGCGGCGGCGCGCTGCTCGCGACGCTCGACGGCAGTCTTGTCGAACAGGCCGAAGCCGTTGATCCGATTGCCGTGCTGAGCGGTCAGGTTCCGGTGATTGCCCAGCACGAAACGCGCGATGTGGTCCATGCGCTCCGCACCGCGGCAAGAGACAATGGCATCAAGGCCGTTGCGCTCGATCTCGACTCGTTTCTGGGCGGCGGGCAGGTCGCGTTGCAAGACGTGGCGGCGGCCATCGATGAAGTGAAAGCCGCCAAAAAGCCCGTGCTGGCGTTTGCGACCGCCTATTCGGACGATTCCTATTTGCTCGCCGCGCACGCCACCGAAATCTGGCTCGATCCGATGGGCGCGGTTTTCATCGCCGGCCCCGGAGGATCGCAGCCCTATTTCAAGGGGTTGCTCGACAGGTTCGGCGTCAACGTGAACGTGTTCAAGGCAGGGCAATTCAAATCGGCAGTCGAGCCGTTCATTGAAACAGGCGCATCGGATCAGGCGCGACAGGCGAACATCGCATTGTCCAAAGCAATCTGGGACGATTGGCAGGCGCACGTCAGAAAGGCGCGCCCCAAGGCCGATTTTGCGGCCATGATTGCCGACCCTGCCAAGGCCGCAGACGGCAAGACGCTGGCTGAAAGTGCCGTCGCGCTCGGGCTGGTCGATAAGATTGCCGATCGCACCGCCTTTGCCCAGCGCGTGGCGAAGCTCGTCGGGAGCGACACCAGCAAGGGCGTTGGCGATTTCAATCGCAGCGACCTTTCGGCCTATATCGCGACCTATCCTGTCGCCACAGCAACGGGCAATGTCGGTATCGTGACTGTAGCCGGCACGATCGTCGATGGCGATGCGCCCGCCGGCACCGCGGGCGGAGACACGCTGGTGCGACACATCACGCGCGCTGCAACAGATGACAGCATCAAGGCGTTGGTTGTCCGCGTCGATTCGCCGGGCGGGTCGGCGACCGCATCCGAACATGTCCGGCTTGCGCTCGATCAGGTGCGCAAAGCGGGAAAGCCCGTGATCGTTTCGATGGCTAATGTTGCCGCATCGGGGGGATATTGGATCGCAATGGGCGGGGACATGGTTTTTGCCGAGCCCGGCACGATTACAGGATCGATTGGCGTGTTCGCGATTTTGCCGACATTCGAACGCACCGCAGGGCAATATGGCATCACCAGCGACGGGGTGCGCACCACACCGCTTTCGGGCCAGCCCGATCTGCTCGGCGGAATGACTCCCGAGACCGAAGCAGTGATCCAGAAGGGCATTGGCGATGTCTACACTCGCTTCATCAATCTGGTCTCGTCCGCACGCAAACTGCCCGTCGCGCGCGTCGATGAAATTGCGCAGGGGCGTGTGTGGGACGGCGGATCGGCGCGGCAACTGGGGCTGGTCGACGCCTTCGGGTCGCTCGATGACGCGGTCGCCGAGGCGGCCAAACGCGCCAAGATCGATGCCAGCGAGGTCGCTCGGGTCTGGATCGAAGATGCGCCAAGCATGGTGTCTGCCTTGCTGACTGCACCCCAAGCAACAGCGCCGCGCGACGCCGTGAGCCTGATGGCGTGGCGCGGGCAAATCCGTGCGGCAACCGCGATGCACACTGCGTTCACGATTGCGCGCGGCCCGGCGGCGCAGGTGCGATGCCTCGATTGCCCCGCGACGGCTTACACGCTGCCCTCGCAGTCTTTCTTCGACAGGATGTTCCGGTGATCGAACTGCGCGCGGCCACCTCTGCCGATGCCGATTATATCACGCATATCTACGCGCCATATGTGGTGACCAATGCGGTATCGTTCGAAGAAAAAGTGCCCAATTCGCGCGAAATGAAGGTGCGAATGGCAGCGCATGGCGGAATTTATCCGTGGATCGTCGCCGTCCAGCCGGGATCGGACGTCATTCTGGGCTATGGGTATGCCAAGCCATATCGCGCGGGCGAGGCCTATCGCTTCACCGTCGAAGTGGCGGTCTACGCAGGTGCCGATCTGGAGGGCCAGGGCCTGCGCCGGTCGATCCTCGCCTCGCTCTGCGAAACGCTCACCAGGCAGAATTTCACGCAAGCCATCGTCACGCTGACGACACCCAATGACAAGCTGATCCAGCTTTACGAAGCCGCCGGTTTCCGCCGCGCCGGCCATGTTCGCGAAGTCTGTTATAAAAACGGCCACTGGAACGATGTCGGCGTCTGGCAGCGCGAGCTTGCCGAAGCCGGATCGCCGCCCGATGCAGTTGTGCCGTTTGCCACGATCGGGGTCGTGCGCGGGTAAGCTGGGATCGGCGCGCGGGCCATGCGATGTCGGGGCATGATATGGCATGGCTCGCAATTTTGTGCCGGACGCCATATCTGGCGCGCATGACCGCAAAACCAAAATCATTCCACGTCAAATCGTTCGGCTGCCAGATGAACGTTTATGATGGCGAACGGATGGCCGAAATGCTCGGGGCCGAAGGCATGATCGCCGCCGGCAGCGAGACCGATGCCGATCTGGTCGTGCTCAATACCTGCCATATCCGTGAGAAGGCGGCGGAAAAGGTCTATTCGGATATCGGGCGGCTGCGGCGTGACGATGGGACGCGGCCAATGGTCGCAGTCGCAGGCTGCGTCGCGCAGGCCGAAGGAGCGGAAATCATCCGGCGGACGCGCGATGTCGATATCGTCGTCGGCCCGCAGGCCTATCATCAATTGCCTGGGCTCGTCGAACAGGCGCGAACGGGTGCAAAGCCCGTCGCGCTCGACCTGCCGGGGCTCGACAAGTTCGATGTGCTGCCGCCACGGCGCAAATCGGGCCCATCGGCGTTTCTGACGGTGCAGGAGGGGTGCGACAAATTCTGCACCTATTGTGTCGTGCCCTATACCCGCGGGGCCGAAATCAGCCGCTCGTTCGATGCGATCATCGATGAAGCGCGTGCGCTGATCGATGGCGGCGTGAAGGAAATCACGCTGGTCGGGCAAAACGTAAATGCATGGGGGCATGGCGGGCACGATCTCGGCAGCCTGATCGTAGCGCTCGACGCGCTGCCGGGGCTGCGCCGCATCCGCTATATGACGAGCCACCCTAACGATATGACAGAAGGCCTGATTGCGGCGCACGGCAGCGTCGAAAGCCTGATGCCCTTCCTCCATCTGCCGGTGCAATCGGGCAGTGACCGCATTTTGAAGGCGATGAACCGCAGCCACACCACCGCAAGTTACGAAGCGATCATCGACAAGGTCCGTGCGGTCCGGTCCGATATTGCCGTTTCGGGCGATTTCATTGTCGGCTTTCCCGGCGAAACCGAAGCCGATTTCGAAGCGACCTGCGCGCTTGTCGAGCGCGTCGGATATGCCAGCGCCTATTCGTTCAAATTCTCATCGCGCCCCGGCACGCCCGCCGCCTTGATGGACGGGCATATCGCGCCCGCCGTCATGGACGAACGCCTCCAGCGGCTGCAAGCGGTCATCAACGCGGGGCAATCGGCATTCAACGCCGCAAGTGTCGGCAAACGCTGCGACGTGCTGCTCGAACGCAAGGGCAAGTTGCCCAATCAGTTGATCGGCAAATCGCCGTGGCTACAATCGGTGCATGTCATCGGTGAAGAGCTTCACACAGGTGACATGATCACAGTTGACATGGTGGCAGCGGGGCCCAATTCTCTTATGGGGGCTCTTGTCCAGAAGGAATTGCATGTCGCGTAAATCCACGCCCGCCCGCACCGGAGAGCCCGCCAGGCTCGAAGTCACTTTCGATAAGCCGCAATATCTCGGCCGCCTGTTCGGCGAATTTGACCAGAACCTCGTCGCGATCGAAAACCGCTTCGGCGTCTATGTCGCAGCGCGCGGCAACAAGATCCAGATCGAGGGAGAGGCCGAAGCCATCGCGCGCGCGCGACGTGCTGACCGGGCTCTATAACCGGATCGCCAAGGGGCAGGATATCGATGCCGGTGCGGTTTCCGCGCTGATCGGCATGGCGTTCGAACCGACATTGGAAGGGATCATCCGCGACGATCACGATCGCCCGCCGATCATGATCCGCACGCGCAAGAAAACCATCGTGCCGCGTTCGGCAACGCAGATCGCCTATATGGAGGCGCTGGTCAGCAATGACATAATTTTCGCGCTCGGCCCGGCAGGCACGGGCAAGACCTATCTGGCGGTCGCGCAAGCCGTGGCGCAGCTGATCACAGGTTCGGTCGACCGGCTGATCTTGTCGCGCCCTGCGGTCGAGGCGGGGGAAAAGATCGGGTTCCTCCCCGGCGACATGAAGGAAAAGGTCGATCCCTATCTGCGCCCGTTATACGACGCGCTTTACGATTGCCTGCCCGCCGAACAGGTCGAGCGCCGGATCGCGAGCGGCGAGATCGAGATTGCGCCCATTGCGTTCATGCGCGGGCGCACGCTGGCGGGCAGTTTCATCATTCTCGATGAAGCGCAAAATACGACGGCAGGCCAGATGAAGATGTTTCTCACGCGCTTCGGCGAAGGCAGCCGGATGGTTGTCTGCGGCGATCCCAACCAGACCGATCTGCCGCCGCACACGCCTTCGGGGCTCAACGATGCGGTCGGGAAACTGGAAGGGATCGAGGGCATGGCAATGGTCCGCTTCGGCATCGGAGACGTCGTCCGCCACCCCATCGTCGGCCGGATCGTCGAGGCGTATGAAGGCCCGACACGTTGATCACAGCTTGACCAAGTGACTTGGTCAAGCTAGACGATCAGCATGAGGATTGAGGTCAACATCGGCGAGGCCAAGGCCCGTTTTTCCGAGCTCTGCGCTGCTGCGCTGCGCGGCGAAGAGGTTATCCTGAAAAAGGCCGGTGTGCCACAGCTCCGCCTTGCCCCGCTTGAAGAGGCGCAACTGGCCGAACAGAAACGCATCGCGGCGAAGCGCAAGGCGGCTTTCGCAAAAGCCCGTGCCAATTATGGGGGTCACGATCTTCCGATTGAGGCGTTCCAGAATTTATACCCGGATTATGAACGCAAGTTCGACGATCTTTGAATGGACCTTCTGCTCGATACTCACGCCCTTGCCTGGCTCGGGGCAGGGAACCCGAAACTGAGCGTCGTAGCGCGCGACGCCATCGAGGATTTGGACGCTAACCTTTTTGTCAGCGGTGTCGTGGCATTTGAGTATGCCGATTTGTTCAACCGGAACAGGCTCGAAGGTGCAGAGCCGTTGGCCGTGCTGATCGATGATTACGAAATGACCTTGCTCGACACGCCTGCAACGGCGTGGGAGATCGTCGGGCGGTTGCCGGACATCCACCGCGATCCGGTCGATCGAATGTTGATTGCGCACGGGCTGCATCTCGATTGCGCGCTGGTGACCATCGACAGCCACATTCACCAATACCCGGTGAAGATCGTATGGTGATTGCATGATCGTCGAAACGATCGCGCTCGACTGGCCCGGATCGGTCGCTTGGCAAGACGTGGCCAGCACAGCGGCAGAAGCGGCACTTTCGGCAGAGGGGCGGTCGATGCCTCCGACCGCAGAAATCGCCGTCCGGCTGACCTTGGATGCCGAGGTCCGGGCGCTCAACCGCGATTATCGCGGCAAGGACGCGGCCACCAACGTCCTCTCCTTCCCTATGCTCGATGCCGAAGAGCTGGCGGGCCTCGCACACAACCGGCACCCCGAAATCCTGCTCGGCGATATCGTGCTGGCGTATGAAACCTGCGCGCGCGAGGCGGCGGACAAAGGCGTCAGCCTCGAAGCGCACGCCGCGCATCTGATTGTGCATGGCAGCTTGCATCTTTTGGGCTATGATCACATCGACGATGACGATGCACAGATTATGGAAGCCATTGAAACCGCTGCAATGGCCGCGCTCGGGCTTCACCGACCTTATGATGAGGCCCGCTATGACGATTGAGCCGCGCTGATGGCGGAGGATCAGACACCCGGGCGAAGTTGGGCGTGGCTGCGCGATTTCCTGTTCGGCGAACGTGACGTCACACTGCGCGACCAGATCGAGGACGCGATCGACGAACATGAAGGAGATGACGATGCGCCCGCCAAAGGCGATCTGTCTCCTGAAGTCCGCGACATGCTGCGCAAGGTGCTTCACCTCGGCGAGCTGCGCGTCGATGATGTCGCGGTCCAGCGTGGTGATATTGTTGCGGTTCCCGAAACATTGGGGTTCGACGACCTTGTCAAGGCGTTCGCCGACGCCGGGCACAGCCGCCTTCCGGTTTATCGCGACAGCCTCGATACGATCATCGGCATGGTCCACATCAAGGATGTGTTTGCGATTCTGGCAACAGGGGCGCAGCCGCCTGTCTCTGTCGCGCCGCTGATGCGCCAGCCGCGTTATGTGCCCTTGTCGATGGGCGTTCTCGAACTGCTCGCCGATATGCGGCAAAGCCAGACGCATCTTGCCATTGTGATAGATGAATATTCGGGCACCGAGGGGCTGGTGACGATCGAGGATCTGGTCGAGGAAATCGTCGGCGAGATCGAGGATGAACATGATGATGCACCGGTCGATCTCCTGATCGCGCATGCCGATGGCACATGGGATGCCGATGCGCGGGCCGAACTCGACGATGTCGGGCAGCGGATCGATGCGCGGCTTTCCGAGGTGGATGAAGATGTCGATACACTCGGCGGGCTGGCCTTCGTGCTCGCAGGTCATGTCCCGCAGCCCGGCGAAATCGTACGTCATGCCAGCGGCTGGCGGATCGAGATTACCGAAGGCGATCCCCGCCGCGCCACCCGGTTGCGGCTCCACCCTCCGGTCATTGCCGCCGATATGGTTGAATCGGGATGATCGCGGCTTATTTTTGCGGCTCAAACAGACAGGATAGCATTGCATGACCCGTCGCCAGCATATCCGGAACATCGTCCTGATCGTGATCGCTGCGCTGATCGGCGGCACCTGGTATCTCTTGACGCCCGATACAGCGCAGGTTCCGTTGGCCGATCTGCAGGGAACCAATCCCAAACTGGTGACTGCACGGCAGGAGAAGTTCCCGACGATTAATATCTCGAAGATCGTCCGCTGGCAGGACGATGCGATGCCCGTTCCCGCCAAGGGGCTCGCGGTCAATGCGTTTGCGAAGGATCTCGATCACCCGCGCTGGATGCATCAGTTGCCCAATGGCGATGTGATCGTGGCCGAATCGACCCAGCCTGCGCGTGAGGCAAGCGGACTGGGAGACAAGATCGCCAAACAGATCATCAAGCGCGCCAATGGCACCAGCGTGTCGGCGAACCGGATCACGCTGCTCCGCGATGCCGATGGCGATGGCGTCGCCGAATTTCGCTCGGTGCTTCTGTCAGGGCTCAATTCACCGTTCGGGATGCAACTTGTCGGCAATACGCTTTATGTTGCCAATACCGATGCGCTGATGGCGTTCCCCTACACGGCAGGCGATACCAGGATTGCCACGCCGGGAAAAAAGGTCGTCGATCTGCCAGCAGGCCCGCCAAACAACCATTGGGCGCGCAACGTGATTGCCGATGCCAAGGGCGAAAAGCTGTTCATCACGATCGGATCGAACAGCAACATCGCCGAAGGCGGGATGGATCGCGAAAAAGATCGCGCGATGATCAAGGAATATGATCTCAAGACCGGCGCGATGATCACCTATGCCTATGGCTTGCGCAATCCCAACGGGCTCGATTTCAACCCCATATCGGGAACCTTGTGGACCACCGTCAACGAACGCGACATGCTGGGCAGCGATGGCCCGCCCGATTATCTTGCGACGGTCGATTTCGGGCAGTTTTACGGCTGGCCCTTTACCTATTGGGGCGGAATCGAGGATCGCCGCGTGCCGCAGACGCGGCCCGATCTTAAGCAATATACCAAGCGCCCCGATTACGCATTGGGACCGCATGTGGCCGCGCTGGGGCTGGCGTTCAACCGCAGCGATGCGCTGGGGCCGCAATGGCGCAATGGCGCCTTTATCGGCCTCCACGGATCGTGGAACCGGTCTCCTGCCTCGGGATATCAGGTGATCTTCGTGCCGTTCAACGCGCGGGGGTTTCCGGTGCGGGATGCCAAGCCGATCGAAGTACTCGGTGGCTTCCTCAATGGCAAAGGCGAAGCTCAGGGCCGCCCGGCCGGCGTGATGGTCGACCGGCAGGGAAGCCTGCTGGTGGCCGATGATTCGGGCAATGCGATCTGGCGCTTGACCGCTACGACACCGCAGAAACTGGCACTGACGCGCCGATAGCCCACCGCATCGACCGCAGTTCCATATAAGGGACAGTTCCCTAATTGGGTTGGTCGCGCACGCCCTTCGCGGCTTCGCGCGAACCAAGATTGCCGGCCCCGGCCCGCAGCTCGCCGGATAAGTGCGCTTGGCGCCTTGGCGTGAACCTCTTCTTACGTTGATCAGAACGCCCGCCAGGCCGCCGACACGCCCGCGATGCCGAGCAATGCCGCCACCAGGCTTCGCCAGACCGGCGCGGGGATCATGCCGAAGCCCTTGCCGCCTATGGCATTGCCGAGCGCAAGCGGGACGAACAGTAGCATCGCGACGGCGATGCGCTCCCTCACGAGCAATCCCAAAACCCATGCCGATGCCGTGCCGGCAAGGCTGGTCACAAAAAACACCGCCATCATTGAGGCGCGGGCGGTGACCGGGCTGAACGCCTCACGCAAATAGAAGGGTACGACGGGCGGTCCGGGCATTGCCGCAAATCCAGTCAGGAACCCGGCTGCCAATCCAGCAAGGCCCGCGACTCCGCGTGATGGCTTGGCCGCTGCCTTGCGCGTCGCAATCAGCACCGCAAAGGCGCCGATTGCTATCGCGGCAATCGCGATCCTGGCGACATCGGGGTGCGTGTGCGCCAACACCCAGACTCCGGCAGGGGTGGTCAGCAGTGCCGATCCGGCGATGAGCGCAACGCTGGGCTTGTCGCTGTCGCTGATGATCTCGGCAAGCCCCACAGGACCGATCAGCACCGCGAGCAACAGCGACACGACAACCGCCTCATCAGGGCGCATGATCATGCCGAGCAACGGCACAAGAATCAGCGCCAGCCCGAAGCCAGTAAGCCCGCGAATCAACGCGGCGGCAAAGGTCATCAGGCAAGCAAGCAGCAGCGCCGCGACCGGCAACCCGAAGAGGGTTTCAGTCGTCAGTGGCCCATCGCCGCATGATCGGCAGCGGTCAGCGGGGCCACGCCCTTTGCCTTCAGCCAGCTTTCCATTTCGGCGATTTCGGCGGTTTGCGTCTTGATGATCGTTTCGGCGAGCGCGCGGGTTTTGGGATCCTTGCCATGTTCGAGCACGACTTTGGCCATATCGATAGCGCCCTGGTGGTGCGCGGTCATCCCCGTCATGAACGCAACATCGGCATCGGCGGGGATCGCCGCCATCCCGCCGTGCATGCGTTCATTGGCCTTGGTATAGGCTTTTTGCGCGGCGTTGAGCGGCGCTGCGGGCTTGGCAGCGCTTTGCGTGGCATTGGACTGCCCACCCTGATCGCAGGCCGCAAGGCTCGCCAGGAGGGCAAAAGCGATGATTGTCTTCATGCGGAGCTATCCTTCCAGATCGACCATAATGTGATGCCGTGAAACGCGGCAATCGCCAGATTGCTCATAACGACAGTGTGCGTGAACGACCCGACGGTGAACGGCGTCGTCACCTTGTAAACGACCTGCACGAGCAACAGTGCCGCAACCATCGCCGGGATCGGCTTGAACAGCAGCGCTGCCGAGCACATCAAAATCGCCAGATATACCGATAGCAAGATCCCGCGCGCCGGCGTATCGTCTCCGAACGCGGTCACCGATCCGGTGGTATTGGCCAACAGGCCGTAACACACCGGCACCAGCACCGCGACGTTGAGCGCCAGCGACGCGGTGATCAGCGCGCGCATTATTCAGACCCGCAGATCGGGCGGAGTGGCCTCATTGGTCAACATCGCGACCGCTTCATCCACCGTCATGATCCGCTGGCCGTCGCTGCCCAATGACCGCACCGCGACCTTGTCGTCTTCGGCCTCGCGCATCCCCACCACAAGCAGATGCGGAACCTTGGCCAGCGAATGTTCGCGGACCTTGTAATTGATCTTTTCGTTGCGCAAATCGGCCTCGACCCGGATGCCCGCAGCCTTGAGCGTTTCGACGACGCGGCCTGCATAGCCATCGGCATCGGACACGATCGTCGCGACAACCGCCTGCACCGGCGCGAGCCAGACGGGGAAGCGCCCGGCATATTCCTCGATCAAGATGCCGATGAAGCGTTCGTAGGTTCCGAAAATTGCGCGGTGGAGCATGACGGGGCGGTGTTTTTCACCATCCTCGCCGACATAGCTTGCGTCGAGCCTTTCGGGGAGGACGCGATCAGACTGCATCGTGCCGACCTGCCATGTCCGCCCGATCGCGTCGGTCAGATGCCATTCGAGCTTGGGCGCATAGAACGCGCCTTCGCCGGGCAACTCCTCCCAGCCATATTCGGGAGTGGCGAGGCCGGCATTGACCACAGCGTCGCGCAGTTCGGACTCGGCCTTGTCCCAATCGGCCTCGCTACCGAACCGCTTCTCGGGGCGAAGCGCGAGCTTGATTGCGTATTTGAAACCGAAATCGGTGTAGACGCGATCGACCAGCGCGCAAAAGCCGCGGACTTCTTCGACCACCTGATCCTCTCGGCAGAAGATATGGCCATCGTCCTGCGTAAACTGGCGTACCCGCATGATGCCATGGAGCGCCCCATGCGCCTCGTTGCGATGGCAGCAGCCGTTTTCAACCAGCCGCATGGGCAGGTCGCGATAGGATTTGATCCCTTGCCGGAAAATCATGATGTGCGCAGGGCAATTCATGGGCTTCAGCGCCATCCATTGCGCATCGCCAACCACCGCAGGCGCGCCGCCTTCACCATCGGGAACGATATCGGGCACGGCAAACATGTTTTCCGCATATTTGCCCCAATGGCCCGACCTTTCCCACTGCTTCACGTCCATGAGCTGCGGCGTCTTGACCTCGTGGCACGCAGCGCCTTGCACGGCGCGGCGAATATAATCCTCGAGCGCGCGATAAATGACATAGCCTTTGGGGTGCCAGAACACCGATCCTTGCGCTTCTGACTGAAGGTGGAACAGGTCCATCTCCGCGCCGATCCTGCGGTGATCGCGCTTGGCCGCTTCCTCGAGCCGCGTAAGATGCGCATCCAACTGCTTCTTGTTGAGCCAACCGGTGCCATAGATTCGCGACAATTGCGGATTGTTCTGATCGCCGCGCCAGTATGCGCCTGCCACCTTGGTCAGCTTGAAAGCAGCAGGATCGAGCTTCCCCGTCGACGCCAGATGCGGCCCGCGGCACATGTCCATCCACTCGCCCGAACGATAGACGGTGAGCTCTTCACCCACTGGCAATCCGGCGGCCCATTCGGCCTTGAAGCTTTCGCCTTCTGCACGCCATTTTGCGATCAGTGCGTCACGTTCCCACACCTCGCGGACCAGCGGTTCGTTCCGCGCGATGATGCGTCGCATTTCTTCCTCGATAACGGGAAGATCGTCCTCGGTGAAAGGTCGGTCTTTGGGCGCAAAATCATAGTAGAAGCCATCGTCGGTCGACGGTCCGAAGGTGATCTGCGTGCCGGGATACCGGGCCTGCACCGCCTCTGCGAGGATATGCGCGAAATCGTGCCGCGCCAGTTCGAGCGCATCGGCCTCGTCTCGCGCAGTGACAAGCGCCAACTGCGCATCACCATCGAACGGTCGGGTGATGTCGCGCAGTTCTCCGTTCACCCGCGCGGCGATGGCGGCCTTGGCAAGGCCGGGGCCAATTGCGGCGGCCACATCGGCAGGGCTGCTGCCGCGCGGCATGTGGCGCACCGAGCCATCGGGAAGGCAAATTGCGTAGTCGGTCATCATCTTATCCATTGCTCACCGCGCGCCTAAAGCCTGATCGCCGGTTTTGGAAGGGCGGGCGGCGGAATACCACGCGGTTTCGAAGCGATCGACTGAAGGCGGCCGACCCCCCCCTCTCGACCCTCGACTCGCCCAGATTTTCGCCGTTTATCGCAAAGACGCTTGCGCGCCATAGCTGCATCGACGCGTCGCGTCCGATTATTGTTGCACTGCAAAAGAATCGGCGTATTGGCCCGCCACCGTTCAACACGAACGGGCGATTGATGGCGCCGACGGACAGTGTGTCCGCCCCGTCAACCGCGCCACGGAGTATGTCATGCAGGCTGCTTCCCCCGCCGGAAATCCGGCTGTTTCGAATCCCAAAGCCATTGCCCTCCTGACCATCGGCGCGATCGGCGTCGTGTTCGGCGATATCGGCACCAGTCCGCTTTACGCCTTCCGCGAAGCCTTTGGGCAGGCGGCGGCCGATGGCGCGAGCATCGAGGAAATCCTCGGCGTGCTGAGCCTTGCGCTTTGGTCGCTGATCCTTGTCGTGACGATCAAATACATCACCTTCCTGATGCGCGCCGATAACGATGGCGAAGGCGGCGTGCTCGCATTGATGGCGTTGGCCGGGCGCGGTCTGGGGAAACGCACCGGCGTCGTCCTTGTCCTTGGCGCGATCGGCGCGACCTTGTTCTACGGCGATGCCATCCTGACCCCTGCGCTATCGGTGCTTTCGGCGGTTGAAGGGCTACGCACGATCCCGGGCAATGAGGATATTTCGACCGGAGCCATTCAGGCCATCACGGTCGCGATCTTGATCGGGCTGTTCGCAATCCAGTCACGCGGTACGGCGACCGTCGCCAAGCTGTTCGGCCCGATCTGTGTGGTCTGGTTCATCACGATCGGGGGACTTGGCATCTATCACATCGGAGACGATCCGGGCGTTCTTGCCGCGATCATCCCCACCCACGCGATCTGGTTCATGGCCAATCACGGACTTGTCGGGCTGTTCGTCCTTGGCGCGGTGTTCCTGACGGTCACAGGCGCTGAAGCCTTGACCGCCGATATGGGGCATTTCGGGCGCTTCCCGATCCGGCTCGGCTGGTTCCTGCTCGTCTTCCCTGCGCTGATGCTCAATTATCTGGGGCAAGGCGCATTTGCGATGGCAACGCTCAAGGCCGCCGAGGCTGCGGGCACCGCATTCAATAGCAAGACCGACTGGTTTTTCCTGATGGCGCCTGACAATCTGCGAATCGGCCTCGTCATCATTGCAGGGCTTGCGACGATCATTGCAAGCCAGGCGGTGATCACCGGGGCATTCTCGCTCACCCAGCAAGCGGTCCAGCTTGGCCTCCTGCCGCGGATGCGCATCCGCCAGACATCGGCCGATCAGATCGGGCAGATTTACCTGCCCGTCGTCAACTGGCTGTTGCTGATCGGCGTACTGATCTTTGTCTTCGGCTTTGGCACCTCGTCGGCGATGGCTGTGGCCTATGGTATCGCGGTGACAGGGACGATGGTGGTGACGACGTGCCTTGCGTTCTTCGTCGTCCGCCATTTGTGGAAATGGAGCCTGCCCAAATCATTGCTGGTGATCGTCCCGTTCCTTGTGATCGACGTGATTTTCTTCGGGGCGAATATTCTGCGCGTGATCGAGGGCGGCTGGGTGCCGCTGGTGCTGGCTGCGGCCATCGGGCTGATCGTGTGGATCTGGGTGCGCGGCAAGGCGCTGATCCAGGCGCATCAGCACGCCGACGGCATCGGCTTTGCCGATCTCGTCAAACCGCTTGCCGCCCGCCCGCCGCATCGCGTGGCAGGAACGGCGGTGTTTCTGACGTCGGACCCCGAGATTGCTCCACCGGCGTTGCTCCACAATATCAAGCACAATAAAATCCTCCACGAACGCAACATCATCGCGACGGTGAAGACTGCGAGCATTCCGCATGTCGCGCCCGAAGACCGGGTGAAGGTCGAACGGATCGACGACAATTTCGAACGCGTCACGCTGCGCTACGGCTTTATGGAACAGCCCGACGTGCCGCGCGACATGGCGCTCGACTGCTCGGAAAAGGGCAGCATTGAAAACCCGATGCAGGTCAGCTTCTTCATCGGGCGCAACACGCTGCGTGCATCGGCTGCCGAAGGGCTGCCGCTGTGGCAAGACCATGTCTTGCTGTTTTTGCAACGCAACGCGTCCGACCCGACCGACTTTTTCAACATTCCTGCGAACCGGGTGGTCGAACTGGGTGTTCAGGTGACAGTTTAATCGCTGATGGTGCAATGAGATGTTGTAACGCGCGCAATGATATGCAATATCGTCGGTTCGCAGAAGGGATCGACCGTGCCATCTTCCACCGCATCACATGACCGGTTCGATCGTTGGGCCATCGGCCTTTCGGGGCTATGTCTTGCGCATTGCGTGTTAAGCGCGGTGGCGGTTACGCTGCTTGCGTCCGCAGGGGGCGTGCTGTTGCATCATTCTATCCATGAGATCGGGTTGATGCTGGCAATCGGATTGGGTGTGATCGGCTTCGGGCGCGGCGTGATCCAGCATGGTGTGGCGCTTCCGGCGGTGATCGGTGGCGTCGGGCTGGCGATCATGGGCTTTGCGCTGACGCTTCCCCATGGCGGCGCTGAAATTGCGGCATCGATCGTCGGCGTGGCGATCGTGGCATTTGGACATCACCTCAACCGGCGCGCCTACGCCTGACGCTTGCGCACATGCAGTCACTGGCCTAGCTCTGGCGCATGGCCAAACACGACCACACCCACCATCACGGCCCCGATCTTGCCGAAGCTGCGCAGACGGCACTGCTCAAATCGGGCGAACAATGGACCGAGATGCGGGCGCAGATTTTTTCCGCACTTGCCGAAACGGGAAAACCGGCATCGGCTTATGACATTGCCGACGCGGTTTCGCGTAATCGCGGCCGCCGCGTGGCACCCAACAGCGTGTATCGCATCCTCGATCTGTTCGTGGCCAAAAATCTCGCGCTGCGGGTCGAAAGCGCCAATGCCTATATGGCCAATGCCCACCCCGATTGCGTTCACGACTGCATCTTCCTTGTGTGCGACCGCTGCGGCCAAACGCAGCACATCGATGATGACAGCATCGCCAAAGGCGTTCGCAATGTGGCGCACGATGCAGGATTCACGCCGATCCGCCCGGTGATCGAGGTGCGCGGCACCTGCGCGGCGTGTGGATAGACCCTGTTTCCTTCAGATTGAATCAGGGTCTAGCCCCAGAACCCGGGCTGCGGCGCGTGCGCATAGCCGCCGTCGAACCTTACCCCGCCGTCCCGATCCTGCAACAGCCAGGACGGCCCATCAAGATCGGCAAATTCGGATAGTGCGGCGATCCGCAGCGCCGGCGCGATCGACAGCGAGGTGCAGATCATGCAGCCGGTCATCACGCGCAACCCCCGCGCCCGCGCTGCCTCTGCCAGCAGCAGCGCTTCGGTCAGCCCGCCGGTCTTGTCGAGTTTGATGTTCACAACGCCATAGCGCTGGGCAACGCTATCGAGTTCGGGCCGGCTGTGCACCGATTCATCGGCCGCAATCGGCACAAGTGCCTCGACCTGCGCCAGCCCCGCATCGGCGCCAGACGGGACGGGCTGTTCGAGCAGCGACACTTCCAAATCCGCAAGCCACGCCATTGCGCGCGCGACCATTTCGACATCCCAGCTTTCATTGGGATCGACGATCAGCCTGGCATGCGGCGCAGCCTCGCGAACCGCCGCCACGCGCGCCTGCGGATCATCGGCATCGACCTTGATCTTGAGCAAGCGCGCTATCCCTTCGGCGCGTGCGGCCGCAGCCATTGCAGCAGGCGTATCGATCCCGATCGTCATCGCGGTGACGACCTGCAATGGCGCAGGCGGCGCATCGCAAGCCAAATCCCACACCGCACAATCGACCGCATTGCGTGCGGACCCAGGGGGCATAAGCGTCTGGAGTTCTTCGCGGCCGATCCCGGCTTCGATCGCCGGACGCACGGCTTCGATTGCTGCAAGCGCCGACGCCACGTCTTCGCCATAGCGCGCGTAGGGAATGCCCTCGCCTCGCCCCGTCCGGCCATCGGCTTTAAGCGTCACGATGATCACATCGCGGACCGTCGTCGTGCTGCGGGCAATACGGAACGGGCGGGCGAGCGCGAACGCTTCGCCAATTGCGGTCAGCTGCAACGCCTGATCTCGGACACGATGGGCGCGACGCCGAACGCGATCGGATCAGTGCACGGCAATCCAGTGCGATCCGAAACCCGCGCGCACGCCGCCCGGCCCTCGGCCTCTGCCATCCCCGCCGTGATCAGCGCAATGCCGATCATCGCCGCTTGCGGATTGGTCAGCCGCGCCTGTGCAACGTTCAGATCGATGCAGTCCTGAAGATCGGGCAGCGGATAATCGGGCAACCCGCGCAGATGCTGCCGTTGCGGATCGTGGCACATCACGAGCGCATCGGCCTGCGCCCCATGCAGCAGCCCCAGCGACACGCCTGCAAACGACGGATGGAACAGCGACCCCTGCCCTTCCAGTATATCCCACCCGCCATCGTGGCGCGGTGGCGACAGAATTTCGGCCGCCCCTGCGATAAAATCGGCAACGACCGCATCGATCGGGATGCCGCTGCCTGCGACCATGATTCCGGTTTGGCCCGTCGCGCGAAAATCGGCGGTCATGCCCGCCGCGCGCATCCCTGCTTCGAGTGCCAGAGCGGTATACATTTTGCCTGAAGAGCAATCGGTGCCAACGGTCAGCAGCCGCTTTCCTGCACGCGGCGCGCCCTTTCCGACCGGAAGGTTCGCAGGCGGATCGCGGACATCGTGGAGCGTCCGGCCGAGCCGAGCGGCGGTATCAGCAATTTCGGGCTGATCGCGGAGCCTTGCATGAAGCCCTGATGCGACATCGAGACCTGCCTCAAGCGCCGCCACAACATCGATAACCATCTGC
>JANPIQ010000368.1:0-4156 GCA_031425075.1 Sphingomonadales bacterium | reverse complement strand
GGTCCGCAAGCCGATGCTCAAGGTTGGCAAACGACGCGGCGGCGGTGTTCTGCTCGAGTTTCTTGGCAGTTCGGGCGCAACACGTGCTGAACTGCAGGCGGCGTTCGAAGCGGTTCTCGCTCAATACGCCGGCGACAAGCCATTTGGCTGAATGGCTGATCTTGGTACGCTTTGTTCGAGTCCCCGTACCGACATCAGCCATTGCCCTCGCATAAAAGCATTGCCCGCGAGTCTGAAGCCTTCTCTACGGCTGATTTGGGTAATCAAGATCAAATCCGTCAGGCGGGGATGCGCCGTCGCAAGCGCGCAACCGCCCCTGATCGCGCGGCCAGCGCTTCGGCATAGCGGGTTGGCATCGCGGGCGAGCTCCAGTCGGCGGCCTGACAAATTGCCGCCAGGCCTTCGCCCGCAGCGGTGAGGTCCTGCGCAAAGCCTACTCGCAAACTGTGTCCTGAGAGCCCCCGGCACTGATCTTCAATCGCAGCATCGTCGAGTTCGGGCTGCAGCTGCCTGAGACCGCGCCGCGCAATCCGCAGCAGCACGTCGCGGATACCATCGTCCGACAGCCTGCTGCCGACCCGCCCGAACCTATCAACCGACGCTAAAAGCGGCGCAACCGGGGGGAGGGGGCTCCCGGATGCTGTTTCCCTGATTGCGAGCCAGGTGGCGATCGCCGTCATGGCATCGGGGCTTAGATATTTGACGCGGCCTTCGCCCGACTGGTCGGTCTTCGAGCGGCGGATCAGCATCGTCCCCGAGCCGTCACCAGCCTTGCGGACGTCATCGACGTTCATGGCAGCATATTCAGAGCGTCGCCGGCCGAGATCCGTGCCCAGCAGGAGCAGCACCGCGTCGCGAGCGCCTGCGGCTGTCGTGGTGTCGAGCGTTGTGAGCAGTGCCATCACCGAGAGCGGCAGCGGCTTGTCGGCAATGATGTCTTCCACTTCGCCCTTCAGCCGCAGCGGCAATGCCTGGCGACGGCGACTTCGGCCACCTAGACCTTCCTCCCGCCGTATTCCCTTCATCTCGCCGGAAACCACCCGGTCGCGGGTAGGGGAAGGGAGGCCGGCAAGGTCGTGGAGGATAGAGATGCTGGCGAGCTGACGGGCGATCGACGAGGCCTTTAGCCCGGCACGAACCTGCGCCCGCGCAAAATCCCGCACGTCGATCGCGCCGGCGGGGATCATCGGTTGCCCGCGAGACGTTCGGAACGCACCCCAGGCACGCATATCGGCGGCAAAGGCGCGTTTCGTATTGGCAGCGGCACCATACCACCAGGCTTCGAAGCGGTCGTAGGTCGTCGGACCGATGGCAGGACCGTCGCCGGCAAGCAGGTCCATCAGCGCCTGGCGGTCCGTTGCAGGGGCGTCGAGGACACGCGTGTTGGAACGGGGCAGGGGGCTCGTCATGGCCGAAAACGAGCCGTTGAGCGCCAGGCGCGCCCCACAGGCGCCTCCGACGGGGCGTGGAGCATCGATGTGCCGCAAACACCCGCTCCCGCGCTGTACGGCCATCCTGACGGCTTCGATTTCAGAGTTCTGGTCACGAATGCGACCTTACCGGCGCTTTTCGGGCGTTTCAAGCTTCTGATAACTGCAATTATCACGAGTGTGACGGGGACAGTGCGGGGAGGCCGGTTTAGGGTGATTTTTGGCCTTCTCACAACAGCGTGTTTTTACTTGCGCCAAAATCTATACCGCGCAATCTCATAGTATGGATGTCAGCGGATCACTGTACGGGTTTGGCGAGCGTGGCGAGGAACGGCAAACCACCTTTTCTGCGCTAACCAAGACTGTGGCGGCTATTTCACGACTAGACGCTGAAAGTGCCCAACACCCGCTGCGGCCGGCATGGGTACGAGTTGAGCGTGAGGTCGCGCTTGCCACCGCTGCCCGCGAAAGCGGCTTCGAGGCCGACCCCCAAAGCATCATCGCCGCCCGGCTCGGCTCGCTGACCTTGCCGCGCGGCCATGTCCAGCTCGGCGACCTCGAGGATCGTGCCCGGCGCTGGGCGCCGCTCGCGCAGCGCAAGGGGCCAGCGGAATTGCGCGCGCTGGTCGCGAAGCTGGCGCCGGTGCGCGGCGACCGTGATCTGGTGGCGCTAGCAGAGCGGGTGGCGCGGGCATTGGGGGATTGCACGCAATCGTCGTGGGAATTCGATGAGGATCCCAAAACCAGCGTCCGGGTACTCCGAAACATCCCGGCCGAGCCGGGGGCAGTCGATGCTGGCGACCTAGCGTTGGCGTTGCCTTTCGCTTTCCGGCGCATTGGGGTGACGACAACCGTGCTGTCGGGGCTGGTCGGGCGACCGCGGGTGTTTGCGCGGGAGGACGTGACGCCGCTGGCAGCGCTGACAAATTGGGCGGAGATGCTCGAGCGCCAGGCCGAGGAGGGGGCTTTTCGACTGCGCGAGCTGCACCTTTATGCGGTGCAAGTTGAGCGACAACTTGCCGACGTTCGGCGGCCGGCGGCGCTGAGGCGCTTGGTGGGAGTGGCGCTGGGGTCGTGGTCGGTGTGGGCGGCGAAGCTGGCGCGCGATACCAAGGTGGATATATCGAGCGCGTGGCGGACTTTGGAGCAGGCGTGCGATATTGGGCTGGTGGTCGAGGTGCCGGGACAGAAGCGGTCGCGCGGCGATGGGACACTCTATGCCGTACCACCTTGGCTTCGCATGGCGGGGCTGATGTCGGTACGGCGAGGGCGGCCGGCAATCATGGTGTTGGCTGGCGGTGTCGGGTCAGGGTTAGGTGACGCAATGGCCGAACTGGAGGCGGCGATGGCCGCGACAGATCGTGTGCTTGCGATCTGATTAGAGCGAAGCGGCCTCCAAAAAACCGGCGAGGTTCACAATACCAGTATCACCCGGCGGTGAGGTAAACGATAGCAGACCATTCGTTGATCGGATTTGGCGCGCGGGCGAATGACAGCGCCTGGGACGTTCCTGCCATTCTTGGTGGCCACTCCGAACGACCGCTTGCGCAAATAGCCGACATCCTGAAATATTTTCGATCGGCTAGAGTAGACCTCGACACGTCGAAGGTCGTTACTCTCGTCATGATCGGTACAAGCTATCCGGCCGCGTTGGACCTGCCCCGCAGGCTTGCTTGAGTATGGCGGCCAGGACGCCGTCAGGCCGAACCCTTGGTCATTTTCGCCAACCGCCGGGGCAGGTCGGCAGCAATTGCTCGCTGGTGATAGGGGGGGGCCTTCTCCCACGTTCGGCACTCTGTCTTCGTTCGGCCACAAGCACGGCACCACCCGGTGCGGCCATCGAATCCACACAAGTCGACACAAGGCGATTTCATCGGATTTCGACCGTCAAATGAGCAAGCTCGTGGACCGGGGCAAGGCGATGCCGGATCGACTGTTGGTCGACTCCTGGCGCACCTGCGACACTTACAATGCCGGCGTGCGCCTCGGGCCCGATCCGCCACACGTGCAAATCGATGATCCGAGCGCCTCCGTGTCCGGCAAGCAATTCGCGAACCTCGGTGGCGACGTGAACGTCGGTGCTGTCGAGGAGGACCGATGCGGTATCGCGCATAAGCGTCCACGACCAGCGGGCAATAACAACCGCGCCGACGATCCCCATGACCGGGTCGAGCCAAATCCACCCGAGGTAGCGGCCAGCCAGCAAGGCTGCGATGGCAAGAACCGAAGTCAGCGCGTCGGCAAGAACATGGACGTACGCCGATCGCAAATTGTTGTCCTGGCTCTTCACATCTTTGCCATGATCATGCCCGGCATGGTCATGCTGGTCATGATGGTGACCATTTGCATGGCCGTGGGTGTGGCTGCCAGAGAGCAGGAAGGCGCTGATGATGTTCACGCCGAGCCCGATGATCGCAATGATTGTCGCTTCACCGAAAGCGACATTAATCGGTTGAAAAAGGCGCAAGACCGATTCAACGCCGATACCAAGTGCAACCAGCCCCAGCACCAGCGCCGAGGCAAAGCCGGCGAGGTCGCCAACCTTGCCAGTACCGAAACTGAAACGATCATTCGCGGCGTGGCGCTTGGCGTACGCATACGCCGCCGCTGCAATGCCCAGGGCGCCCGCATGCGTGGCCATGTGGAAACCATCGGCCAAAAGCGCCATCGAACCGGTTAGATAGCCGGCTATGATCTCGCCGACCATCATTGCTGCCGTCAAGCCG